>NZ_JBFBDY010000101.1:0-11064 GCF_040683475.1 Kitasatospora sp. NPDC093558
AACCCCGATCAGGTGATCGAGGCCGGGGATGTCAACATATCTGGCGTTGACTTTTGGCACGCTGTTGAGTTCTCAAGGAACGGACGCTTCCTTCGCGCCGCCTTCCAGCAGGCCCTCCGGGCGCTTCGTTCTTTCGTGTTTCCAGCTTATCAGATGTTTTCCGCTCCGTTTTCCGGAGTTTCATTCATCAGATCGGCTTTCGCCTTTCGGCGCTCCCGAACTCTATCAGAGTTTCTCGGGCCGTTTTCCTCGGTCCTTCTCGAATTCGAATTCGAGGGCTTCCTTGGGGCCGTCCCGTGGGGCAACCCGGAGAACATTACGCACCGGGCCGCCCCACGTCAAACCAGCCTCAGGGGGCTCAGACCTCGACGACGACCGGCAGGATCATCGGCCGGCGGCGGTAGTTGTCCGCCACCCACTTGCCGATGGTGCGGCGGACGAGCTGCTGCACCTGGCGGGGCTCCAGGACGCCGTCGCTCGCCGAGCGGTCCAGGGCCTCCTGGAGCTTGGCGACGACCGGCACGAACGCGTTGTCCTCGATGCCGGAGCCGCGGGCCTGGATGGTCGGGCCGCCCACGATCTTGCCGTTGGTCGAGTCGACCGCGACGAAGACCGAGATGAAGCCCTCCTCGCCGAGGATCTTGCGGTCCTTGAGCGAGGCCTCGGTGATGTCGCCGACCGAGGCGCCGTCCACGTAGACGTACCCGGCCTGCACCTTGCCGACGATCCGGGCGACGCCGTTCTCCAGATCGACGCAGACGCCGTCCTCCGCGATGACCACGCGGTTGCGCGGCACACCGGTGGCGATGCCCAGCTCGGCCGCCGCCCGCAGGTGGCGCCACTCGCCGTGGACCGGCATCAGGTTGCGCGGCTTGCAGATGTTGAAGAAGTACAGCAGCTCACCGGCCGAGGCGTGGCCGGAGACGTGCACCTTGGCGTTGCCCTTGTGCACGACCTTGGCGCCCCAGCGGGTCAGGCCGTTGATCACGCGGTAGACGGCGTTCTCGTTGCCCGGGATGAGCGACGAGGCCAGGACGACGGTGTCGCCCTCGACGATGCGGATCTGGTGGTCGCGGTTGGCCATCCGGGACAGCGCGGCCATCGGCTCGCCCTGCGAGCCGGTGCAGATCAGCACGACCTCCTTGTCCGGCAGGTCGTCGAGCTGCTTGACGTCGACGACCATGTTGCCGGGGACCTTGAGGTAGCCGAGGTCGCGGGCGATGCCCATGTTGCGGACCATCGAGCGGCCGACGAAGGCCACCTTGCGCTTGTACTCGTGGGCGGCGTCCAGCACCTGCTGGATGCGGTGCACGTGGCTCGCGAAGGACGCGACGATGATGCGCTTGTCGGCGTTCGCGAAGACGTTGCGCAGCGCCGCCGAGATATCCCGCTCGTGCGGGATGAAGCCGGGGACCTCGGCGTTGGTGGAGTCCACCAGCAGCAGGTCCATGCCCTCCTCCGCCAGCTTGGCGAAGGTCGGCAGGTCGGTCAGGCGGCCGTCGAGCGGCAGCTGGTCCATCTTGAAGTCGCCGGTGGCGACGACCATGCCGGCCGGGGTGCGGACGGCGACCGCGAGGGCGTCCGGGATGGAGTGGTTGACCGCGATGAACTCGCAGTCGAAGGGACCGATGCGCTCGCGCTCGCCCTCCTTGACCTCCAGCACGTACGGGCGGATGCGGTGCTCGGCGAGCTTGGCCTCGATCAGGGCGAGGGTGAGCTTGGAGCCGATCAGCGGGATGTCCGGGTTCTCCCGGAGCAGGAAGGGGACGGCGCCGATGTGGTCCTCGTGCCCGTGGGTGAGGACGATGCCGTCGACCTTGTCGAGCCGGTCCCGGATGTAGCTGAAGTCCGGGAGGATCAGGTCCACGCCGGGCTGCTCGTCCTCGGGGAAGAGGACGCCGCAGTCGACGATCAGGATGCGGTCCCCGTATTCGAGGACCGTCATGTTGCGGCCGATCTCACCGAGGCCGCCGAGCGGAGTGATACGGAGGGCGCCCTCCTTCAGGGCGGGGGGCGCGCCGAGTTCGGGGTGCGGGTGACTCAAAAGACTCTCCTCACGACGCACGCCATATGCCCGGGGTCCTCCCCCGGAGACATATGGCGTGCGTACTCAGTGTCGATTGTTCCTACTGGGTCTGTGCTCTCGCGCCTTCGGTCCGGTCCAGCGGCGGTCCCGTGAGGGTCCGGCGAGCCGGGGCGCGCACGTCTGTGTCTGTTAGAGGTGTACCCCGCCTGCGGCGAGATCCTTCTTCAATTGCGCGATCTCCTCGGGCGTCGCGCCGATCAGCGGCGGCCGCAGCGGGCCGGCGGGCAGACCCTGGAGATCCAGCGCCGCCTTGGTGAGGATGACGCCCTGCGTGCGGAACATACCGCTGAAGACCGGGAGCAGACCCTGGTGGATCGCCGTGGCCTTGGCCACATCGCCGGTCAGGTAGGCGTCGATCATCGAGCGCAGCTCGCCGGCCACGACGTGCCCGACGACGCTCACCACGCCGACGGCTCCGACCGACAGCAGCGGCAGGTTGAGGATGTCGTCGCCGGAGTACCAGGCGAGGTCCGAGCGGGCGATGGCCCAGGCGGCGGCGCCGAGGTCGCCCTTGGCGTCCTTGTTGGCGACGATCCGCGGGTGCTCGCCGAGGCGGACCAGCGTCTCGTGGGCCAGCGCGACCCCGCTGCGGCCGGGGATGTCGTACAGCATGACCGGCAGCCCGGTGGCGTCGGCGATCTGCACGGTGTGCCGGTACAGGCCCTCCTGCGGGGGCTTGCTGTAGTACGGCGTGACGACGAGCAGGCCGTGCGCTCCGGCGGCCTCGGCCTGGCGGGCGAGTTCGGTGCTGTGGTGGGTGTCGTTGGTGCCGACGCCGGCCACGACGTGGGCGCGGTCCCCCACCGCCTCCACCACGGCGCGGACGAGCTGGGCCTTCTCGGCGTCGCTGGTGGTCGGGGACTCACCGGTGGTGCCGTTGACAACGAGGCCGTCGTTGCCGGAGTCGACGAGGTGCGTGGCGAGGCGCTGGGCGCCGTCGAGGTCGAGTCCGCCGTCGGCGGTGAACGGGGTGACCATCGCGGTCAGGACCCGGCCGAACGGCGTCTGGGGGGTGGAGGTCGGAGCCATGCGTCCAAAGCTACTCGTAGGCGGTGGGGCGGTTACCACACCGGTCCAGGGTTCGGACAGGTGTCCGGCGCTCCGAGCGGCCGGAACGGGCGTCGACACGGCGGTGACATGGGATTCCGGTGCTGCGTGCTCGGGGGTTCAGGCAGCACCGGAATCCGTGTTCACGAATGTAGGGAGCGGCTAGAAAAGCCGCAATCCAGACATGCCAGACACTCTGCCCATATGCTCATCGCCGCAGGTCAGGGGGCGACCCGGCCGTGCTTCTCGAAGGCCGCATGGGTGAGCGGCATGAGCTGCGCCCACTGCGCCTCCATCTGCTCGGCGACCATCTCGATCTCGCGCTGCGGGAAGGACGGCACGGCCGAGTTCTCCCGCTTGGTGCGCAGCGACAGGAAGTGCATCAGCGAACGGGAGTTGCAGGTCGCGTACATCGAGGAGAACAGGCCGACCGGCAGCACCGCGCGGGCCACCTCGCGGGCCACGCCCGCCGCCAGCATCTCCTGGTAGCGGTCGTACGCCTCGCGGTACGCCGCCTCCATGGACTCGGTGACGGTCTTGTGCTGCTCCGGGGTGCCCTCGACGAACTCGTAGCGGCCCGGGCGGCCCTGCTGGACGAGCTTGCGCTCCTCGCCGGGGACGTAGAAGACCGGCTCCAGCTCGCGGTAGCGGCCGGACTCCTCGTTGTAGGACCAGCCGCTGCGGTGGCGGTGGAACTCGCGGAAGACGAAGATCGGCGCGCTGATGAAGAAGGTCATCGAGTTGTGCTCGAACGGCGTGCCGTGCCGGTCGCGCATCAGGAAGTTGATCAGGCCCTTCGACTTCTCCGGGTCCTGCTGGAGCGCCTCCAGGGACTGCTCCCCCGCGGTCGAGACGCGGGCCGCCCAGATGACGTCCGAGTCGGCGGCGGCGCTGCGGACCAGCTCCACCGTGACGTCGCTGCGGAACCGGGGTGCCGTCGTTTCTTCGCTCACGCGTTGCTCCTTGCGGGTTCGGTGCTGTCGTGCCGGTCGTGCTGGTGGTGCAGCCGGATGGCGTGCTGCATGGTCTTGCGGGCGCGCGGGGTGTCGCCGGCGTCGGCGTACGCCACCGCCAGCCGGAACCAGACCCGCCAGTCGCCCGGCGCGGCCTCGGCCTCGGCCTGGCGGCGGGCGAACACCGTGTCGGCCGAGGCGCGGTCGATCCGGCCGCCCTTGCTGCGCTTCAGCTCGTCCACCGGCAGGCCGCCCTCGGCCTCCAGCTCGCGGGCGAGGCGCTCGCTGTCCCGGCCGAAGCGGACGGTCTGGCGCAGGAACCAGACGCCGATCACCGGGATGACGAAGGCGCAGAGCCCGATGCCGATGCCGAGCGGCTTGCCGGTGGCGACCAGCTGGACGCCCTCGCCGATGCAGATCAGCGCGACCAGCAGCAGCACGCCGGACAGGACGAAGAAGCCGGTGCGAGAAGTCATGACGAGCTCACAGGTCCAGGAAGTGTTCGAGGCCGAACGTCAGCCCCGGGTGGTCGACGACCTCGCGGGCGCCGAGCAGGATGCCCGGCATGAAGCTGCTGTGGTGCAGCGAGTCGTGCCGGATGGTGAGCGTCTCGCCGGTGTCGCCGAACATCACCTGCTGGTGGGCGAGCAGGCCGCGCAGCCGGACGGCGTGCACCGGCACCCCGTCGACGTCGGCGCCGCGCGCGCCGGGCAGGCTGTGGGTGGTCGGGTCCTGCTGCGGCGGGCGGCCGGCCTCGGCGCGGGCGGCGGCGATCAGCTGCGCGGTGCGGGTCGCGGTGCCGCTGGGTGCGTCGGCCTTGCGGTCGTGGTGCAGCTCGACGACCTCGACGGACTCGAAGTAGCGGGCCGCCGTCTGGGCGAACTTCATGCCGAGGATGGCGCCGATGGAGAAGTTCGGCGCGATCAGCAGGCCGAGCTCCGGGGCGTCGGCCAGCCAGCCGCGGACGGTGGCCAGGCGCTCGTCGGTCCAGCCGGTGGTGCCGGTGACCACGTGGATGCCGTGGTGCAGGCAGTAGTCGAGGTTGCCCATCACCGAGTCGGGGTGGGTCAGTTCGACGGCCACCTGGGCCCCGGCCCCGGTCAGCTCCTCCAGCTTGGAGTCGCGGCCGAGCGCGGCCACCAGCTCCAGGTCCGGCGCGGCCTCGACGGCCTTGACCGCCTCGGAGCCGATCCGGCCCTTGGCGCCGATCACGGCGACACGCAGCGTCATAGCGAAGTTCCTCTCACACCAGCCGGTCTCAGACCAGCAGATCGGCGAGCTTGGCGGCCCGCTTGTCGTTGACCGGGCCGATCAGCGCCAGCGACGGCCGGTACGCGCCCAGCACATCACGGGCGACGGCCTGCACGTCGTCCAGGGTCACCGCCGCGATCCGCGCCAGCATGTCGTCCACCGACAGGTGGTGCCCGTAGCTGAGCTCGGCCTTGCCGATCCGGTTCATCAGCGAGCCGGTGTCCTCCATGCCGAGCACGGTGGAGCCGGAGATCTGGCCGATCGCGCGCTGCAGCTCCTCCTCGGTGATGCCCTCGGCGACCACCTTGGCCAGCTCGGCGCGGCAGATCCGCAGCACCTCCTCGACCCGCTTGGGCTGGCAGCCGGCGTAGATGCCGAACAGGCCGCTGTCCGCGTAGGACGAGGAGTAGGAGTACACCGAGTACGCGAGGCCGCGCTTCTCCCGGATCTCCTGGAACAGCCGCGAGCTCATCCCGCCGCCCAGGGCCGCGTTGAGCACGCCCATCGCCCAGCGGCGCTCGTCGTGCCGCGGCACCCCGGGCACGCCCAGCACCAGGTGGGCCTGCTCGGTGGCGCGGTTGAGCACCTCGACCCGGCCGGCCGTGCGCAGCGCCTTGACGCCGCGCCGGGCCTCGGCGGGGGCGGCGGCGGAGGCCGCGAGCACCGGCGCGAAGGCCTCCTCGACCTGCTTGACCACCTTGCGGTGGTCGAGGTTGCCGGCCGCGGCGACGACGAGGTTCTCGGGCTTGTAGCGGCGGCGGTAGAAGCCGGCAATCTGGTCCCGGGTGAGCGTCCTGATCGTTTCCTGGGTGCCGAGGATCGGGCGGCCGAGCGGGCCGCTGCCGAAGATCACCTTGGCGAACAGGTCGTGGACGACGTCGCCCGGGTCGTCCTCGGCCATCGCCATCTCCTCGAGGATGACGCCGCGCTCGGCCTCGACGTCCTCGGTGCGGATCAGCGAGCCCGTGAGCATGTCGCAGACCACGTCGATGGCGAGCGGCAGGTCGGTGTCGAGGACCCGGGCGTAGTAGCAGGTGTTCTCCTTCGCGGTGAAGGCGTTCATCTCGCCGCCGACCGCGTCCAGGGCGGCCGAGATGTCCAGCGCGCTGCGCCGCTCGGTGCCCTTGAAGAGCAGGTGCTCCAGGTAGTGGGTGGCGCCGTTGAGCTGCGGGGTCTCGTCCCGCGAGCCGACGCCGACCCAGATGCCGAAGGTGGCGGAGCGCACCGTCGGCAGGGTCTCGGTGACGACCCGCAGGCCGCCGGGGAGCACGGTGCGGCGCACGGTGCCGGCGCCGTCGGCGCCCTTGAGCAGGGTCCGGGTGGTGCCGGGGCGCTGCTTCGCGGCCGGGGCCTGGGCCACGGGGGGTACCTCCAGAGGAAACGCGCGGTCCGAGGACGCGCGTACGAACGCGGGGGACAACAGGGTGCGGCCCGCACGCCGGGAGGCGTACGGGCCGCAAGGGGTCAGCTAGCGGCGCTTCACTCGGAAGCGGCCTCGCCGGCCTCCTCGCCCTCGATGACCGGGATCAGGGAGAGCTTGCCGCGCGGGTCGATCTCGGCGATCTCGACCTGGACCTTGGCGCCGACGGCGAGCACGTCCTCGACGTTCTCCACGCGCTTGCCACCGGCGAGCTTGCGGATCTGCGAGATGTGCAGCAGGCCGTCCTTGCCCGGCATGAGCGACACGAACGCACCGAAGGTCGTGGTCTTGACCACGGTGCCCAGGTAGCGCTCGCCGACCTCCGGCATGGTCGGGTTGGCGATCTGGTTGATCGTGGTGCGGGCGGCCTCGGCGGCCGGGCCGTCGGCGGCACCGATGTAGATGGTGCCGTCGTCCTCGATCGTGATCTCGGCGCCGGTGTCCTCCTGGATCTGGTTGATCATCTTGCCCTTGGGGCCGATGACCTCGCCGATCTTGTCCACCGGGATCTTGATGGTGATGATGCGCGGCGCGTTCGGGGACATCTCGTCCGGGGAGTCGATGGCCTCGTTCATCACGTCGAGGATGTGCAGGCGGGCGTCGCGGGCCTGCTTCAGGGCGGCGGCGAGCACCGACGCCGGGATGCCGTTCAGCTTGGTGTCGAGCTGGAGGGCGGTGATGAAGTTGCGGGTACCGGCGACCTTGAAGTCCATGTCGCCGTACGCGTCCTCGGCACCGAGGATGTCGGTCAGCGCGACGTAGTGGGTCTCACCGTCGATCTCCTGGGAGATCAGGCCCATGGCGATGCCGGCGACGGCGGCCTTCAGCGGCACACCGGCGTTCAGCAGCGACATGGTGGAGGCGCAGACCGAGCCCATCGAGGTGGAGCCGTTGGAGCCGAGCGCCTCGGAGACCTGGCGGATGGCGTACGGGAACTCCTCGCGGGTGGGGAGCACCGGCAGGATGGCGCGCTCGGCCAGGGCGCCGTGGCCGATCTCGCGGCGCTTGGGCGAGCCCACGCGGCCGGTCTCGCCGACCGAGTACGGCGGGAAGTTGTAGTTGTGCATGTAGCGGCGACGCGTCTCCGGGGAGAGCGTGTCGAGCTGCTGCTCCATGCGGAGCATGTTCAGCGTGGTGACGCCCAGGATCTGGGTCTCGCCGCGCTCGAACAGGGCCGAGCCGTGGACGCGCGGGATGGCCTCGACCTCGGCGGCCAGGGTGCGGATGTCGGTGACACCGCGGCCGTCGATGCGGACCTTGTCCTTGATGACGCGCTCGCGGACGATCTTCTTGGTCAGCGCGTTGTAGGCGGCGCTGATCTCCTTCTCGCGGCCCTCGAACTCGGGGAGCAGCTTCTCGGCGGCGATCGCCTTGACGCGGTCGAGCTCGTTGTTGCGCTCCTGCTTGCCCGCGATGGTGAGGGCCTGGGCCAGCTCGTCCTTGACGGCGGCGGTCAGCGCGGCGAGGACGTCGTCCTGGTAGTCCAGGAAGACCGGGAACTCACCGGTGGGCTTGGCGGCCTGGGCGGCCAGCTGGGCCTGGGCGGCGCACAGGACCTTGATGAACGGCTTGGCGGCGTCCAGACCGGAGGCGACGACCTCCTCGGTCGGCGCCTCGGCGCCGCCCTCGACCAGCTTGATGGTCTTGTCGGTGGCCTCGGCCTCGACCATCATGATCGCGACGTCGCCGTCCGGCAGGACGCGACCGGCGACAACCATGTCGAAGACGGCCGACTCCAGCTCGCTGTGGGTCGGGAAGGCCACCCACTGGCCCTTGATCAGCGCGACGCGCACGCCGCCGATGGGGCCGGAGAACGGCAGGCCCGCCAGCTGGGTGGAGGCGGAGGCGGCGTTGATCGCGACCACGTCGTACAGGTGGTCGGGGTTGAGCGCCATCACGGTGACGACGACCTGGACCTCGTTGCGCAGGCCCTTGACGAAGGACGGGCGCAGCGGGCGGTCGATCAGGCGGCAGGTGAGGATCGCGTCCTCGGAGGGCCGGCCCTCGCGACGGAAGAACGAGCCGGGGATGCGGCCCGCGGCGTACATCCGCTCCTCGACGTCCACGGTCAGCGGGAAGAAGTCGAAGTGCTCCTTCGGCTGCTTGGACGCGCTGGTGGCCGACAGCACCATGGTGTCGTCGTCCAGGTAGGCCACGGCGGAGCCGGCGGCCTGACGGGCCAGGCGGCCCGTCTCGAAGCGGATGGTACGGGTGCCGAAGGAGCCGTTGTCGATGACGGCCTCGGCGTAGAACACGTTCTCTTCCACCTGGAAGATCTCCTCTTTCGTACGTCTCCGGGAGAGCGTCCCCGCGTCCTGCCTGCCGGTGGGCCCTGTGCCCTCCCGTCGGGAGGGGCGGCAGTCGGGCCGGTCTTCGATCGAAGCCTCCGGCGGGTCCCGCTCGACTGCGGGGCTTCCGGGGGCCACTACCGAGGACCGGCGCCTCACGGCTGCCGGGCCGGGTGGGCGGTCCGCGTCTGGACGCTCTCTCGGATGCGGGCGGCTTCCGTTTGAAGCCTTCGGCCCGCGGGGGGTTGGGGTCCTTCTGCCTGGATGGCGCCTTCGTGCGCCATCACCCGGCATGCCCACAACCCTACGGTGCAATCCTCGGCCACCTGGGGAGGTGCGCGCGAGTTGTTATGTCCGGGCGCTGCGGCGCGAAGGCCGCGGCATACGCGCGAGGGGCGGCTCCCCGGTGTGGGGAGCCGCCCCGAGCGGCGGTCTTAGCGGGCGCCGCCGGCGGCACCGCGGCGGATGCCCAGGCGGTCGACGAGCGTACGGAAGCGCTCGATGTCCTTCTTGGCCAGGTACTGCAGAAGGCGGCGGCGCTGGCCGACCAGGATCAGCAGGCCACGACGCGAGTGGTGGTCGTGCTTGTGCATCTTGAGGTGCTCGGTCAGGTCCGAGATGCGGCGGGAAAGCATGGCGACCTGGACCTCGGGGGAGCCGGTGTCGCCCTCCTTCTGGCCGAACTCGGCGATGATCTGCTTCTTGACGTCAGAGGCGAGAGCCACTGCAACTCCTTAACGAGGTGATACCGAGCGGTCCTGGTCTACGGCACAGGACTCATCGAGAACTCGGTGTCGTACGCGGGCGCCGTCCGGTGCTTCCGTTCCCTGGGGGTGGACACACGGCTGCGCTCGAAGGCCAAGCGTACCAGCGCCGCCCACCCGGGCGGCCGGCGGGGCCGGGACGGGTCAGCCGGTGGCCCCGCGCACCAGGCGGTAGACGTCGAGGACGGCGAGCGCGAGCGGAACGAGGGAGAGCAGCGCGAGACCGTCGACGAGGTCGAGGACGCGCCCCCAGAAGGGGGAGACGCCGAGCCGGGGCACGACGAGCGCGGTCGCGGTGAGCACGGCGGCGCCGAGGGCGATGGCGGCGGCCAGCCAGACGGTGCGCAGGTCGGCGTCGGCGGGGGCGACGTCCTGGGCGAACTGGCGGGCGTGCAGGGACAGGCCCGCGATCAGCAGGGCGAGGCCGAGCAGTCCGGCCGCGGTGAGGGCGAGGACCTGCGCGGTGTAGCGGAACAGGCGGGCGCGGAGCATGACGGCGAGGCCGAGCGCGAGCGCGAGCAGCTCGGGGAAGGCCGCGTCGGTGAAGCCGAGCACGGCGCAGGCGCCGGCGACGACCGCGGCGCAGCCGCCGACCAGGCCGATGAGCACCTCGTGGCCACGGCGGGCCTGCCGGGCGATGCGCTCGTACTGGACGGTCTCGGCCCGGTTCTCGTCGTCCGCCTCGGCGCCGCGGCCCTGGCCGGGGGCGCCGTAGCCGACGGGCAGCCGGGCGAAGCGGGCGGCGAGGCCGGGCAGGAAGCCGATCGCGGCGACGGCGGCCACGCCGGTGACGGCGGCGATGCGGTACCCGGGGGTGCCGGGCAGCAGGACGGCGGCGAAGGCGGCGAGGGCCCCCGCGGCGGCGGCGAGGGCGGCCGCGACGAACACCGCGTCGCGCTCGGGGAGCAGGCCGGCCAGCAGGACGGCGGTGACGAGGACGGCGACGCAGCCGACCAGGAAGTGCAGCCGGCCGGGGCCGCCCCCGGGCCGGTCGGCGGCGAGGAGGCCGATCCCGGCGATCAGGGCGTGCGGCAGGGCGCCGAGGCCGAGCGCGAGCGCGGCCCCGGCGTCCCCGTAGACGCGGGCGCGGACGCCGGCCAGGGCGGTGAGGACGACCGCGGCGACGCCCGCGAGGATGCCGGGCAGGCCGTGCACGTCGTGGTGCGGCCCTGCGGACCACAGGGCGAGGCCGAGCAGCGCGAGCAGGACGGTCGCGCCGGTGAGGCCGAAGGCCCGGGTGAGCTCGGGGCCCCAG
>NZ_JBFBDY010000101.1:11074-18594 GCF_040683475.1 Kitasatospora sp. NPDC093558
GGTCGGCCGCGACGGCGCCCGCGATGGCGTCGGCGACGTCGTCGTAGACGGCCGGCGGGAGGGACTCGGCGAACGGGCGCAGCGTGAGCAGGTCGCCGTCGCGGACCTGCTGGGCGGCCAGGGACAGGCCGCCGTCGAGGACGGTGCCGTCGCGGCGGACCAGGTGGAAGCCGGTGGGGACGCCGTCGGGCTGGGTGGCCCTGGCCAGGCGCAGCACGTCGGGATAGAGGTCGGCGAGGGGGAGGTCCTCGGGCAGGGCGACGTCGATCCGGCGGTCCGGTGTGACGACGGTGACCCGGGCGAAACCCGTTACGACAGCGCTCATGCGCCCACCTCGGTCGTTCCACGCACTGGCCGTTCCCCCTTGTCCCCGGCGCCGCGGCGAACCTACCCGGCGTACCCACGAGTTGACGCGGCGCTACCCTACCCGTGCCGAGAGTGCGGGTGCGACCAGTCAGGGGTGGGGGGCACGTGGGTGTGATCATGGTGCGGCGGGCGGCCAGGGCCTACCCGCCCCCGGTGCCGGACGAGCCGGTGGAGCTGGTCGCTCCGCCGGAGCTGCCGCGCCACGGCGGCGAGGACTGGGTGTCGAGCATCCTGCCCATGCTGGGCATGGGCGGCTCGGCGGTGTTCTTCTTCGCGCCGGGGTCGCAGGGCCCGATGAAGATCATGGGCGGTCTGATGATCGCCTCGACGGTCGGCATGGTGCTCGCGCAGATCGTCCGGGCCCGCCGGGGCGGCTCGACCGCGACCTCCGACGCGCGGCGCGACTACCTCAAGTACCTCCAGCAGACGCGCCGTACGGTGCGCCGCACCGCCGAGCGCCAGCGCGGGGCGCTGCTGTTCCTGAACCCGGCGCCGGACCAGCTGTGGTCGGTCGTCGCGGACGGCCGGCGGCTGTGGGAACGCCGCTCGGGCGACGCGGACTTCGCGCAGATCCGGGTCGGCCTCGGGCCGGTGCAGCTGTCCACTCCCCTGGTGGCGCCGCAGACCGCGCCGGCGGACGAGCTGGAGCCGCTGTCGGCGGCGGCGATGAAGTCCTTCCTGAGCGCGCACGGCACCCTCCAGGACCTCCCGCTCGCGGTGTCGCTGCGCGCGTTCTACCACGTCACGGTGTGCGGCGACCCGGACTCGGTGTACGGCAACGTGCGGGCGATGATCGCCCAGCTGACCACCCTGCACTCGCCGGACGACCTGCTGGTGGCGGTCGCCGCGGCGCCCGGCGCGGCCGGGGAGTGGGAGTGGACCAAGTGGCTCCCGCACAACCAGCACCGCAAGGAGACCGACGGCGCGGGCTCGCGCCGGCTGACCGCGACCGGCCTCGGCGAGCTGGAGCTCCTGCTCCAGGACGAGCTCGGCGGCCGCCAGCGGTTCGTCCGGGACGCCGTGGCGCCGCCGGACCAGCCGCACGTCGTCGTCGTGATGGACGGCGCCGGGGTGCCGCAGGACTCGCTGCTCGCGAGCCCGGAGGGCGTGCAGGGGGTGACCGTCATCGAGGTCGTCCCGGGCGAGCTGGACGAGCCGAGCGGGCACCTGATGGTGACCGTCCGTCCGACCGCGATCGAGCTGCGGTCGGCCTCCGGGGCGGCCTACACGGGCACGCCGGACCTGCTCTCGGCCTGGCAGTCCGAGGCGCTGGCCCGGCAGCTGGCGCCGTACCGGATGTCGGCCAAGGGCGACGACGAGCCGCTGCTGTCCAACCTCGACTTCACCGACCTGATGAACTCCGGCGACCCGGGCTCCTTCGACGTCTCCCGCGGCTGGCGCCCGCGCGCCCGGCACGAGCGGATGCGGGTGCCGATCGGCGTCGGCGCGGCCGGCGAGCACGTGTTCCTGGACATCAAGGAGGCCGCGCTGGAGGGCATGGGCCCGCACGGCCTGTGCGTCGGCGCGACCGGCTCCGGCAAGTCGGAGCTGCTGCGCACGCTGGTGCTGGCCCTCGCGATGACGCACTCCTCGGAGGAACTGAACTTCGTCCTCGCCGACTTCAAGGGCGGGGCGACGTTCGCCGGCATGGCCGAGCTGCCGCACACCTCGGCCGTCATCACCAACCTGGAGGGCGAGCTCACCCTGGTCGACCGCATGCGCGACGCGATCGAGGGCGAGCTGCACCGCCGCCAGGAGCTGCTGCACCGGGCGGGCAACTACGTCAACATCCACGAGTACGAGCGGGCGCGGGCGGCCGGCGCGGCCCTGGACCCGCTGCCCTCGCTGGTGCTGATCATCGACGAGTTCTCCGAACTCCTCACCGCCAAGCCGGACTTCATCGAGATGTTCATCCAGATCGGCCGGATCGGCCGCTCGCTGGGGGTGCACCTGCTGCTGGCCTCGCAGCGCCTGGAGGAGGGCAAGCTGCGCGGCCTGGACACCTACCTCTCCTACCGGATCGGCCTGCGCACCTTCTCGGCGGCCGAGTCGCGGGCGGCGATCGGCGTGCCGGACGCCTACCACCTGCCGCCGGTGCCGGGCGTCGGCTACCTCAAGTTCGGCGAGGACGCGATGGAGCGGTTCAAGGCGGCGTACGTCTCGGGCCCGTACCGGGCGCCGGGTCAGCAGCACGCGTCGGGCGAGCAGCGGGCCGGCACGCGGCCGGTGCTGTTCACCGCGGCCGAGGTGGAGCTGCCGGAGCCGGCCGAGCAGGAGGAGGTGCAGGCGCCGGAGCAGGACGACGCCCTGGCCGACACCGTGCTCGACGTCTTCGTGCGGCGGATGGCCGGGCAGGGCCCGGCCGCGCACCAGGTGTGGCTGCCGCCGCTGGACGCCGCGCCGAGCCTGGACCGGCTGCTGCCGCCGCTGCAGGCCGTGCCGGAGCGCGGGCTGGGTGCGCCCGGGTACCCGGCGGGCCGGCTGCGGGTGCCGATCGGCGTCGTCGACCGGCCGCGCGAGCAGCGGACGGACGTCCTGGAGCTGGACTTCGCCGGGGCGGCCGGGCACGGACTGGTCGTCGGCGGGCCGCTGTCGGGCAAGTCGACGGTCGTGCGCACCGCGGTCGCCGCGTTCGCGCTCACGCACACCCCGCTGGAGGTGCAGTTCTACCTGCTGGACCTCGGCGCGGGCGGTTTCCGCGCGCTGGCCGGGCTGCCGCACGTCGGCGGGGTGGCCGGGCGCCTCGACGCCGACGAGGTGCGGCGGACGGTCTCCGAGGTGCACGGCGTGCTGAACCGGCGCGAGGAGCTGTTCCGGGCCGCCGGGATCGACACCATCGCGTCCTACCGGGCCCGCCGGGCGGCCGGGCAGCTGCCGGACGAGGCCTTCGGCGACGTGTTCCTGGTGATCGACGGCTGGAACACCTTCAAGCAGGAGTTCGAGGCGCTGGAGCCGGTCATCGCCGACATCGCCCAGCGCGGCCTCGGCTACGGCGTGCACCTGGTGATCACCGCGGCCCGCTACGCCGAGGTGCGCCCGGCGCTCAAGGACCTGCTGCAGAACCGCACCGAGCTCAAGCTCGGCGACTCGATGGAGTCGGAGGTCGACCGCCGCATCGCGCAGAACGTCCCCGCGCTCGCCGGGCGCGGCGTCACCCCGGAGCGGCTGCACTTCCTCGCCGGCCTGCCCCGGATCGACGGCTCGTCCGCGGTGGACGACCTCCAGGACGGCGTGGCCGCGCTCGTCGCCGCCGTCGACGGCGCGTGGAGCGGCCCGCGCGCCCCGCGGGTGCGGATGCTGCCGGCCGTCCTCGACGGGTACGGACTGCCGAAGGGCTTCGAGCACCCCGGGCTCGGGGTGGCCTTCGGCGTGGACGAGGCCGAACTGGCGCCGGTGTTCGTCAACTTCGAGACGGACCCGCTGTTCATCGTGTTCGGCGACACCCAGTCCGGGAAGTCCGCGCTGCTGCGGCTGCTGGTCAAGCAGATCACCGAGCGGTACACGGCGGACGAGGCGGGCATCGTCGTCGGCGACTACCGGCGCGCGCTGCTGGGGACCGTCCCCCGCGAGTACCAGGTGGAGTACGCGGCGACGCAGCCGGCGCTGACGAAGGTGGTCGACATGCTGCGCGGCGCCTGCTCGCGCCGGCTGCCCGGCCCGGACGTCACCGCCGAGCAGCTCCGGGACCGCAGCTGGTACAGCGGCAAGGACATGTTCGTGATCGTCGACGACTACGACCTCGTCGCGACGGGCTCGGGCAACCCGCTGGCGCCGCTGGCCGAGTTCCTGCCGTTCGCCCGGGACATCGGGCTGCGGGTGATCGTGGCGCGCAGCGCGGGCGGCGCCGGGCGGTCGCTGTACGAGCCGGTGCTCCAGCGGATGCGCGAGCTCGGCGGGCAGGGCGTGATCCTCTCCGGCAGCCGGGACGAGGGGGCGCTGCTGGGGACGGTCAAGCCGCAGGCGCAGCCGCCGGGCCGGGGGCTGTACGTGTCGCGTCGGGCGACCAACGGGCAGCTGGTCCAGACGGGGTGGCTGCCGGTCGAGTAGTCACGGACGGTGATCGAAGGGGCCGGACCCGCTCGGGTCCGGCCCCTCGGCGTTCCCGCTGTGTCCGGCTTTGTCCCCCCGCCGCTCCCCCGTCGGCCCCTCGGCGTCCCAGGTGTTGAAACGTTACCTAGATCTTTCCGGCGCCGGGCTGCGATTCCCGTACCCCGCTGGGGCGTTGCGGGGCCCCTTCGGGGCGCCTGGACGTGCTGGCATCAGACTGGAGTGCAGCCTTCGAATGAGTGCTTGCAATACTCCGTTCACCTTGGATTCAAGCGCGATGCGGCGGAGGTAACAAGTCGGACAATCCACGCAATGACCGTACGTGATCAACGAATCGCATGTTTATGCGCTCTTCCGCAACGGATTCCGTAGCGGTTCCGGCGTTGACGCAGTCATTACGCCCAAGGTTCCATTGCGGCCCGGGAGCGACCTGACCAGGTCCCGAGCAGCCAGCCAGCGGAGGCGATACCGCTCCCATTCCAGGACCGAACAGAGCCGATCGGAAGCCACATGACCGACACGCTTCGCCCGACACTCGCCGCAGCCCCCACTGCGCACGAGACAGTCGCCCCCCAGCAACTCAAGCGTTCGATCGGCGTCGTGGGCGGCACGCTCCTCACGCTGTCCTGCGTCACCCCGGCGTCCACGCTCTTCGTGATCGTGCCGCAGCTGTTCTCCAGCATCGGCAGCGCCACCGCCCTCACCATCGCGATCGGCTCGGTGCTGTGCGTCGCCGTCGCGTTCTGCTACTCCGAGCTCGGCACGCTGATCCCCAGCGCCGGCGGCGAGTACGCGATGGTCGGCACGCTGGCCGGGCGGCTGGCCGGCTGGCTGGTCTTCGTCCAGTCGCTGATCGTGGTGATGATCGTCCCCTCGGTCATCGCGCTCGGCACCGCCGACTACCTGGCGCCCGTCCTGCACGTCGACAAGCCCATCGCGGGCGCCGCGGTGATGCTGGCCGCCACCCTGGCCGGCCTGCTGGACCTGCGCGCCAACGCCTGGATCACCGGCGTCTTCCTGGTGCTGGAGGTCGTCGCCGCCGGCATCGTGTCGGTGCTCGGCTTCGCCCACACCAACCCGGACCACCCGAGCCTGCTGCACGGCGTGGTCGCCGGGGACGGCGGCGCCACCACCACGGTCGGCATCGGCGCCATCGTCGGCGCGCTCGGCATCGCCCTGTTCGTCACCCAGGGCTTCTCCACCGCCGTCTACCTCTCCGAGGAGCTGGAGAACCCCCGCCGCACCGTCTCGCGCACCGTGCTGTGGACGCTCGGCCTCTCCAGCGCCATCATCCTGATCCCGGTCGCCGCCATCACCATGGGCGCCCCGGACCTGCAGACCCTGGCCGCCGGCGACATCTCCGGCATGGTCACCGCCTGGAGCAACTCGGCGGTCGGCACCTTCATCAGCCTCTGCATCGCGCTGGCCATCATCAACGCCGGCATCGTCATGGTCATCCAGAACTCCCGGGTGCTGTTCGCCTCCGCCCGCGACAAGGCCTGGCCCGCCCCGGTCAACAAGGCCTTCGGCACCCTCGGCCGCTTCGGCTCCCCGTGGATCGCCACCCTGGCTGTCGGCCTGCCGGGCGCCGCGCTCTGCTTCGTCAAGGGCGAGCTGCTCAGCAACATCACCGGCGTCGCCGTCACCGCGATGTACCTGCTGGTCGCCGTCGCCGCGCTGCTCTCCCGCCGCGGCCACCACAAGCACGCCGCCGCCTGGCGGATGCCGCTGTGGCCGGCCGTCCCGGTGGTCCTGATCGCCGTGCTGGTCTACGTCATGACCCAGCTGGACACCGAGCCCCTGCTCTGGACCGGCGGCATCACCGCCGCCGCGACCCTCTACTGGCTGTTCTACCTGCGCCCCCGGCAGGACTCCCGCTGGGTGATCAGCCTCCCCGAGGACCAGCAGCAGGCCTGACCCCCACCCCTCCCCCACCGCGCGGTGCCCCGGGCTTCCCCCTCGCCCGGGGCACCGCCGTGTTCAGCGGACGGTCACTTCCCGACCTTCCACTCCGGGCTCGCCGCGATCGCCTTCAGCTGGTCGACGGTGAGCAGGCCGTCGTCCTCCGAGGCGTCGACCTCGACGAACGTCCCGTCCGGGTGCAGCTCCAGCACCCGCGTGTACGGGGACTTGCCACCCCCCGGCGTGTCCGTGGGAAGGACCACGGCCAGCTTGGTGCCGTCGGGCAGGACGGTGGAGTCCTTGAGCTGCGTCGTACGGGTCTTCTCCATCATCTGCTGGGTCTGCTGGTCGTCGTACGGCCGCGACCAGTTCGCGAACCGGACGGTGACCGAACCCTTGGCCTGGCCGGCGCCCGTCAGCTTGTAGGTGTCGGTGGTCTCGTGGGTGACGCGGCTCTGGACCGTGACGCCGGCGGGCAGCAGCTTCGTCAGGATCGCCTGCTTCTCATCCCGCGAGACGCCCGGGTCCTCCACCGCCGGGTCGAGGCCGTTGTACCGGACCGCCGCGACGACCTTGTCCCAGACCTTGTCGGTGACGATCGCCTTCGCCTGCTCCAGGGTGATCGGCGGGTTCGGGCGGCTGTCGGGCGCACCCTTCTCCTGCGGGGCGTTCCACTCGTTGAAGGAGACCTGGCCGCCGTCCGGGCGGCTCACGCTCACCCACCACTCCTTCGTCGTGGCGCGGTGGTCCGGGTACTCGTAGCCCTGGGAGAGCATGAGCGTGGAACCGTCCGGCAGGGTGGTGACGCTGCAGGAGTCCAGGTTGGCGAGCTTGAGGTCCGCCGGGCAGGTGCGCTGCTGCTCCTGGCCCTTGTAGAACTTCTGGACCGAGACGTCCATCAGGGACGCGCCCTGGCCGTCGTCGAAGACCAGCTGGGCGTAGGGGGTCGTGCTCTTCTCCGTGCCCTGGCCCTTGGGCTCGGTCACCTCGCCCTTGGGCAGGAGCGACTGGAACGCGGCCAGCATCTCCTTGTCGGTGACGGGCGCGGCCGGCGCGGCCTTCGTCGCGGTCGGGGTCGCCGTCGGGGTCGCGGTGACGGGCGCCGCGCTCGCGCCGCCCGTCGTCGGAGCGGCCGCGGCCTCGACCGGGGCGGCGGCCCGGTCGCCCCCGGTGGCGCCGGACAGGTAGAACGCGCCGGTGCCGAC
>NZ_JBFBDY010000102.1:0-18431 GCF_040683475.1 Kitasatospora sp. NPDC093558
GCCGGGCGGCGGGGCGGGGGGGGGGGAACCAGCCCCGCCCCCGCGGCCCCCGCGACTGCCCGGCACCCTTCGCGAGGACGGGTGCCGGGCAGTCGCGGACGTGCCCGTTACCGGTACCCGGTGACGTCCGCCGGCTTGCCGGCCTCCTGGACCTCGACCATGTACCGCCAGCAGTCGGGCTGCGAGCCGTCGAGGTCGGTGAAGCCGTACTCCCGGGCCAGTTGCCCGCTGGAGAGCGACTCGCCGTTCCAGCGCGCGACGTCGGCGTCGCCGGCCAGCGCGGCGACGGCGCGGCCGACGTAGGCCGTGCTCTCCGAAATGCCGAAGTGCGGCTCGGTGGTCAGCGCGTCGCGCCAGGTGTCCTCGGTGACGCCGAACGTTTCGAGCATCATCTCCGAACGCATCCAGCCCGGGGTGAGCGCCACCGCCGTGCCGCCGTGCGGCTTCAGTTCGTGGGCGAGCGCGAACGCCATGCGAAGCACGCTGTTCTTGACCAGGTCGTAGAAGAACGAGTTGCGGTAGTGCTCGCGGTTGTACGCCAGCGTTCCGTCGGTCATCTCGATCACGAGCCCGCCCGGCCGGCGCACGAGCAGCGGCAGCAGGAAGTGGCTGGTGACCGCGTGGGTCTCCACGCCCAGGCGGAGCAGCCGCAGTCCGTTGTCGAGGTCCCCCTCCCACACCGTCTTGTCGAAGGTGAACAGCTTCTCGCCGCCCCAGACGTCGTTGACCAGGACGTCGAGCCCGCCCTGCTCGTTGTCGATGCGCTCGGCCAGCGCACGGACCTGCTCGGGGACCAGGTGGTCGGTGGGCACCGCGATGCCGGTGCCGCCCGCCGCGGTGACGAGCTCGGCGGTCTCCTCGATAGTCTCGGAGCGCTGGTACTCGGACTGCCGTTCGCGCGTCGTGCGGCCGGTGACGTAGACCGTTGCGCCCGCCGCGCCGAGCTGGACGGCGATGCCGCGTCCGGCTCCCCGGGTCGCCCCAGCGACCAGGGCGATCTTTCCGTGGAGGTTCGGTGCCGATGTGTCGATTCCCATTGACTTCCCTGTCCATTTCCAAGGCCTGGCCGACGCTCCGTCATTGACGTCGGCCGATGACACCACGATCTTTCCAAAAGACGAGACCTTGTGTCGTACTTTTCACTGTTTTTACCCATGGCCGATGTGGCAAGTGCCGTCAGTGAATAGGCTCTTCGCATGACTCCCGCTTCGACACCTCCGTCATCTCCGTCGTCCCCGTCATCCCCGTCATCTCCGTCGCCTGTGAAGCGGGCCGGAATGCGCGAGTGGACGGCCCTCGGCGTCCTCGCCTTACCCGCGCTGCTCATCACGCTCGACAACACCGTGCTCCACCTCGCCGTGCCGCACCTGAGCGCCGACATCCACCCCAGCGGGCTCCAACTGCTGTGGATCGTCGACATCTACAGCTTCCTGATAGCCGGTCTGCTGATCATCGCCGGCACCCTGGGCGACCGCGTCGGACGCCGCCGCCTTCTCCTCCTCGGCGCGGCCGGCTTCGGCGCCGCGTCGCTGCTCACGGCGTTCTCCCGCAGCACCGAGATGCTGATCCTCAGCCGCGCGCTGCTCGGCATCGCGGGGGCGACGCTCATGCCGTCGTCGATGTCGCTGATCCGCAACATGTTCTTCGACGCCAAGCAGCGCTCCCTCGCCTTCAGCATCTGGATCGCCTGCTTCCTGGTGGGCGGCGCGATCGGCCCGCTGGTCGGCGGCGTGCTGCTGGAGCACTTCTGGTGGGGCTCGGTCTTCCTGCTGGGCGTCCCCGCGATGGTCCTGCTGCTGGTCGTCGGCCCGGTCCTGCTGCCCGAGTACCGGGACCCGAACCCGGGCCGGATCGACCTCGCGAGCGTCGGCCTGCTGATCCTCGCCTTGCTGGCCACCGTCTTCGGCCTCAAGAAGCTGGCCGCCGACGGATTCACGCCGCTGCCCCTTGCGTCGCTCCTCCTCGGCCTCGCCGCCGGAGCGGTGTTCGCCGTGCGGCAGCGCCGGCTGAGCCACCCGCTGATCGAGCTGAAGCTGTTCCGCGAGCGGAGCTTCACCGCGTCCCTGACGACGATGGGGATCGCGCTGTTCGTGATGTCGGGTTCGCAGCTGTTCGTCGCGCAGTACCTGCAGATGGTCGTGGGGCTGTCCCCGATGAAGGCCGGACTGTCCTCCCTGCCCGCGAGCATCGGCGGCGTGGTCGGTTCGCTGCTCGCACCGCTCGCGCTGAGCCGGATGCGGGCCGCGTACGTGATGACGGTCGGCCTCGCGATCGCCCTGGTCGGCTTCGGCGTGCTGACGCAGGTCACCGCCGGGAGCGGACTGGTCACCGTGATGGTCGCGCTCGCCCTGCTCAACTTCGGTGTGGCGCCCACCATCGCGCTCGGCACCGACATGATGATCGCCTCCGCGCCGCCCGAGCGGGCCGGCGCGGTCTCCGCGGTCTCCGAGACCCTCCAGGAGATCGGCCTGGGCACGGGCATCGCGATCCTCGGCAGCGTCGGCACGGCGGTCTACCGCACGCAGGTCGCCGACGGCCTCTCCGCCGACGGGCTGTCCGCGGAGTCGGAGTCCGCGATCCGCGACACGATCGGCTCCGCCGTAGCCGAGGTCTCCCGCCTGCCGCAGGAGATCGGCGCCGAGGCCCTGGACACCGCCCGGGAGTCCTTCACCCACGCGCTCCAGTACGTGAGCGTCATCTGCACGGTGCTCACCGCCGTGGCCGTCCTCCTGGCGCTCGTCCTGCTCCGCACGGTGCCCACCGGCTCCGGCGGGGAGGGCGGAGAAGGCGGGGAGGGCGGCGGCGAGGCAGCGGCCCCGTCCCTGGACCTGGCGGACCCGCAGAAGGCCTGACGATCCGTCGGCACGGACCGGACTGCCGAACGGGGGACGGCGAAACCGCCCGGCACGTGGAGCACCCCACGTGCCGGGCGGCGGTCGTATTCGGCGGGCTTACGGACGGGCCTCAGCGCGCGACGTTCAGGTAGCTCATCATCCCGAGGTCCTCGTGGGCCGCGATGTGGCAGTGGAACATCCACTTGCCCGGGTAGTCGGCGAACGGGATCCGGATCACGATCTTCCCCGGCACCCCGCCGGACGAGGCCGGCACCGTCGCGGTGTCCTCGCGGTGGGTGTAGGGCTGCGCCACCCCGTTGACGGACACCACCTGGAAGGCGTTGGTGTGGAGGTGGAACGGGTGGTTCTCCTCAGTGTGGTTGACGATCGTCCACTCCTCGACGGTCCCGAGCCGGGCCGGGGTGTCGAAGGCGGGGGTGTCCGCCGCGAACTTCCGCCCGTTGATGAGGAAGTAGAAGGAGTCGCCCTCCTGGGCCTCGGAGAGGTCGACCGTCCGGCGGCCGGCGACGTCCGCCGCGGCGAGGTCGGCCGGGGCGGTGGGGACGGCGCCGGAGACGTCCGGCTGGCGGGTGACGGCCCGGCCGTCGACCTTGACCGTGACCAGCTCCGTGTCCGGGTAGGTGTCGCCCTGCGGGCCGTTGGTGAACGTCGTCGTGCGCAGCACGGTCTGCCCGGGGCTGGCGCCGGCGGTGACGAGGACGTCGAAGCGCTTGCCCGGCGGCAGCAGGAGGGTGTCGCGGCTGCTCACCTTCGCGACCGGGATGCCGTCCTCGCCGACGACGGTGAACCGCTGGCCGTCGAGCCGGAGCTGGTAGGTGATGTCGGCACCGGCGTTGACCAGCCGCCACAGCTGCGTCTCGTTCGGCCGCAGCGCCAGCGTGGGCCGCAGCTGACCGTTGACGAGCCGCACGGTGGGGTTGGACGGGCTGATCGTGTTCTGCACGATGCGTCCGGCGGCGTCGATCTGGGCGTCCTTGAGGACGAAGGTGTGCGCGGTGGCGCCGCGCAGGCCGGCCGGCAGCAGGGTGCGGTTGTCGCCGACGATCATGGCGCCGGAGAGGCCGGCGAAGATCTGGTTCTGGGTCTGGCCGGGGGTGAAGGCCATGTCGGCCATGTTGTGGCCGCCGTCGGCGGAACACACGGTGCCCATGGCGTGGCTGTGGTACCAGAAGGTGCCCTGGGGGTGGTCGGCCGGGATCGCGAGCCGGTAGGTGATGGCGGCGCCGGGGGAGACGCAGCTGAAGGAGTTGTCGGAGTCGTCGGTCGGCGAGACGTGCATGCCGTGGAAGTGCAGGTTGGTGGCGACCGGCAGCCGGTTGACGAGCTTGACGGTGACGGTCGACCCGGGGGAGACCCGCAGCGTCGGGGCGACCACCGTGCCGCCGCTGTAGGCCTGGCCCGACACCTGCCGCCCGGACACGTCGAACCGGCTCAGACCGGCCTCGAGCGTCACGGTGAGGTTCTGGTCGCCACCCGTCGCGTCCGCCGTCGCAGGATCGCGGAACGGCTCGCCGGCCCGCATCCCCTTCTCCTGCTCGGCCGTCGTCGGCGGCTTGGCCGGCACGTCCGGCGGCGCGGCCGCGATCGCCTGGGTGCCGAGTACGGCGGCCGATAACAGCACCGCCCCGGCGGTCAGGTAGTGGATGAGGCGCCTGGTGCGACGAATCTGCTGCCGCTGGGAAGCGGCAGCCGCTCCGGTGGCGTGGGGCATGGGCTCTCCGTATCCATATCGTCCGTATAGATAGGTGGTTGCGAGCCCAGCCTTACCGATTGATCGGTAGTGAACAAGATCTGACGGACTGTTGTCCATTCCTTTACATGCAGACGGTCGTTTTCGGTCAATTCCCGCCCGCCGGCCTGAGCGCGTTCTCGCCCGGTCGCTGAACGGGCGGGGCCCGCCGTCCGTACTTGAGGGCGCACGTGCTCGCGAGCGACAGAGCGGAGCGGCGGTCGAGGGCCGCCGCGCTACCCCTGGAGCGGTCATGACTTCCCGCGTGATCCGGACCGTACTGCTGGGCGTTGCGGCGGTCTGCGCCGTGGCCAACGCCGTGATCCACCTGATCCTCGTCCCCTCGCACCTGGAGGAGCAGCTCTACATCGGTGTCCTCTTCCTCGCCGGGAGCCTGGTGATGCTGGGCGTCGCCGCCGGCCTGGTGGTGCACCGGCGGCGGACGGCCGCCTGGCTGATCGGGTCGTCGACCAGCGCCGCGATGATCGCCGGGTTCCTGCTGTCCCGCACCGTCGGCCTGCCCGGCTACCACGAGGACGGGTGGGAGCTCCCGTACGGACCGCTCTCCCTGATCGTGGAGGCGCTCTTCGTCACCGCGTTCGTGGCCTGGCTGCGCCGCACGGACACCGCGCCGACCGGCCGGCCGCAACCACGCCCGGTCCACCGCGTGGGCGCACGCTGACCCACGTCAGGCGCGCGGGACCAGCGTGTTCTCGTTGGTCCGGCCCGCCGCGAAGTCGTCGACGTTGCGGGCCGTCGCCTCGATGATCTGGCCGACCGCCGTGCGCGTGAAGTACGCCTGGTGGGAGGTCACCACCACCTGGGGGAAGGTCACCAGGCGGGCCAGGACGTCGTCGGTGATGCCCTGGATGGAGCGGTCGGTGAAGAAGACGCCGGTCTCCTCCTCGTACACGTCCAGGCCCACGCCCGACAGCCGGCCCGCGCGAAGCGTCTCGACCAGGGCCGCGCTGTCCACCAGCCCGCCGCGGCTGGAGTTCACCAGGATCGCGTCGTCCTTCATCCGCGCCAGCGCCGCCGCGTCGATCAGGTGGTGGGTCGCCGGGAGGAGCGGCACGTGCAGGCTCACCAGGTCGGCGCGGGCCAGGAGTTCGGGCAACTCCGTGTAGGTCATGCCGAGTTCGAGGCAGGCCGGGTTCGGCGCGAGGTCCCAGCCGAGCAGTTCGGTGCCGAACCCGGCGGCGATCCGGGCGAAGCACTGGCCGATCTTGCCGGTGCCGATCACCCCGACCGTCATCCCGTGCACGTCCCGCCCGAGCAGCCCGTCCAGGCGGAAGTCGAACTCCCGGCTGCGCCCGGCGGCCCGGACGATCCGCCGGTTCACGGCGAGCGCGAGCGTCCACGCGTGCTCGGCGACGGCGTACGGGCTGTAGTGGGAGACCCGGGCGACGGTCAGGCCGAGGTCGGCGGCGGCGTCGAGGTCGATGTTGTTGAAGCCGGTGGAGCGTTGCGCGATCAGCTTGGTGCCGCCCGACGCCAGGACGGCGAGGGTCTCGGCGTCCAGGACGGCGTTGACGCTGCTGCTGACGGCCGGGTAGCCGGCGGCGAGGGGCGCGGTGTCGCGGTTGAGGAACATGCTCAGGCAGCGCAACTCGTGCCGCCCGGCGAAGGCCTCTTCCAGCAGCGGCCGTTCGTCGGCCTGCACCCCGTACGCGAGGATTTCCATGCGGCGCTCCTTCCTCCAGCGGTCCCACGCTAACCCGGGCCGGCGCAGGAACGCCCGCCGGACGCACGGGAGCCCCCGGCCGTACGACCGGGGGCTCCGCAGCGAGAGGAAGAGGTCAGAGGACCGTCTCGGCCTCCAGGTAGCGCTCCTGCGGGACGGTCTTCAGCTCGGCGACCGCCTCGGCGAGCGGGACCAGGTTGATGTTGGTGCCCTGCAGCGCCGTGATGTGCCCGAACGCGCCCTTGTGGACGGCCTCGACGGCGTGCCAGCCGAAGCGGGTGGCGAGCACCCGGTCGTAGGCGGTCGGGGTGCCGCCGCGCTGGGTGTGGCCGAGGATCACCGGGCGGGCCTCCTTGCCGAGCCGGTGCTCCAGCTCGCGGGAGAGCTGCGTCGCGATGCCGGTGAACCGCTCGTGGCCGTAGATGTCCTTGACGCCCTCCTCCCAGTGCATGGTGCCGGGCTCGGGCTTGGCGCCCTCGGCGCAGACCACGATGGCGAACTTCTTCTGCCGGTCGAAGCGTTCGCGCACGACGGCGGTCAGCTGCTCGATGTGGAACGGCCGCTCGGGGACGACGATCGCGTGCGCGCCCGCCGCCATGCCCGCGTTGAGGGCGATCCAGCCGGTGTGGCGGCCCATGACCTCGACGACCATGACCCGCTGGTGGGACTCGGCGGTGGTCTTCAGCCGGTCCAGGGCCTCGGTCGCGACCGAGACGGCGGTGTCGAAGCCGAAGGTCACGTCGGTTGCGGCGATGTCGTTGTCGATCGTCTTCGGCACGCCGACGATCGGCAGGCCCGCGTCGCTCATCAGCTTGGCGGCCTTGAGGGTGCCCTCGCCGCCGATCGGGATGACGGCGTCCAGGCCGAGGTCCTGGCAGTACTTCTTGGCGCGCTCGACGCCGTCGCGCAGGTGGCTCGGCTGCACCCGGGAGGAGCCGAGGATCGTGCCGCCCTGGGCGAGGATGCCGCTCACCGAGTCCAGGGTGAGGGGGCGGTGGTGGCCCTCCAGGAAGCCGCGCCACCCGTCCTCGAACCCGATGATCTCGTCGCCGTGGTCGACCACCCCCCGGTGGACCACGGAACGGATCACCGCGTTCAGTCCGGGGCAGTCACCGCCGCTGGTCAGCACTCCGATACGCATTAGCTTTGCAACTCCCGAGCAGAACCGAGGAACGGCCGGACTACAGGCTGGGACGACGAGCCGTCACCGTGGCGGTGCGGTCCCGCGCCGGGACGACGTGGGGCTGACCGTGGGGTGAAGGATCGGCCGAATCGGGCACAACGCCCGAAAACGGCCGCGATGTCGAGCATACGACCCCTGGTCCGGCCGGGCAGGAGCCGACGCGGGAGCGGCGCCGTCGGCGCCCCCGCGTGGAAGTGCAGCCTGCTGCCGAGGAGGGTGTGCAGCCGGCAGCCCCCATTGTCGTACGTTCCGGGCCGCCCGTGGACCGGGTGACCGCATCGCGGGCACCCGGCCGGGGCGTACGGGGCGTACGGGGCTTACTACTGGGGGCGCGTCGTGGCGGCGATGCGCTCGGCGCGCAGCGCGTCGTACCAGGTGGTGTCGGCCGGCGGCAGGGCGTTGACGTCCAGTGCCAGCTTGATCAGCATGTCCGCGACCGCGGGGTTGCGGGCCAGCACCGGGCCGTGCAGGTAGGTGCCGAAGACGGTGTCCCGCCAGGCGCCCTCGGTGCCGTCGCCGGTGCCGTTGCCCCGGCCCACGGTGACGGTGGCGAAGGGCTGGACGCCCTGGCCGAGGTGGGTGACGCCCTGGTGGTTCTCGAAGCCGGTCAGCTGCGGCAGGCCGAGCCGCGGGTCGACGTCGGCGAGCACGTCGCCGACGCACCGGGCGCCCTCGCCGCGGGTGGTCCAGACGTCGAGCAGGCCGAGGCCCGGCTCGCGCTCGCCGAGGTCGTTGACGAACTCGTGGCCCATGATCTGGAAGCCGGCGCAGACGCCGAAGATGATCGCGCCGTTCTCGGCGGCCCGCACCAGGCCGCTGTCGGCGCGCAGCCGCTCGGCGGCCAGCCGCTGCGGCCGGTCCTCGCCGCCGCCGATCAGGTAGATGTCCCCGCTGGTGGGGACCGCCTGGTCGGAGCGGACGTCGATCCGGGTCACGTTGAGATGGCGCTGGCGGGCCCGGCGCTCCACGACCAGGGCGTTGCCGCGGTCGCCGTAGGTGCTGAGCAGGTCCGGGTAGACCCAGACCACGCGCAGGCTGCTCTCACTCATCCTCGAAGGCCTTCCGTCACGAAAAGAGGGGCGTGGGGGCGCGGCATCAGCCGGCCACGACCTTCCGCAGCTGCTGGAAGGCGGTGTAGTTGGCGATGGCCTCGATCCGGCCGGGCGGGGCCATCCGGACGGCCTGCTCCAGCGTGTCGACCACGTGGAACTGCAGCCCGGCGACCTCCAGGCGGACGGCCAGGTCCAGCTTGCGCTGGCCCATCACGAAGACCGGGTGCCCGGCGAGGCGCTCGTAGTCGACGTCCCACAGCCAGGAGGTGTCGGTGCCGTCGGCGTCGAGGGCGTTGACGGAGAGGATGACCGGCGCGGGCGGGCCGTCGATCAGCGAGAAGGTCTCCAGCCAGCCGGCCGGGTTCTTGGCGAGCAGCAGCCGGATGTCGCGGCCCTGGTACTGGACGACGTCGTAGCGGCCGGCGACGGCCGTCACCGAGCGCATCCGCTCCAGCGCGACCTGCGGCGAGACGCCGAAGACGGCGGCGACGGCGGCCGAGCTGGTGGCGTTGGCCAGGTTGGCCCGGCCGGGCAGCTGGAGCTGGATCGGCCAGGCGCCGCGCTGCGGGTCGATGACGTGGGTGCCCTGGAGGGCCCAGTGCGGGTTGGGACGGCGGAAGCCGCACTCCTGGCAGAACCAGTCGTCGCCGGGGCGCTGCATGACGCCGCCGCACGCGGGGCAGGACCAGGCGTCCTCCTTCCAGGCCTGTCCGGCGGCCACCCAGACCACCTTCTTGCAGGAGGAGGCGGCCCAGGTCACCAGCGGGTCGTCGGCGTTGGCGACGACCACGGCCTCGGTGTCCTGGAGGCCCTCGCGCCACTTCTCGGCCATCATCCGGGTCTCGGCGGCGCGGTCGAGCTGGTCGCGGGAGAGGTTGAGCAGGGCGATCGCCTTGGGGCGGGTGTCGCGGGCGACGCCGGCCAGGTACTTCTCGTCGACCTCGATCACGCCGAAGCGGGCGTCCGAGCCGCCGGCCAGGGCGGAGGTGATGCCGGCCGGCATGTTGGCGCCGAGGGCGTTGGAGACCACCGGGCCGGCGGCGCGCAGCGCCTCGGCGATCAGGCGGGTGGTCGTGGTCTTGCCGTTGGTGGCGCTGACCAGCACCACGTCGAGGTGGTCGGCGAGGGTGGCGAGGAGGTCGGGGTCGAGCCTGAGGGCGACCTTGCCGCCGATCACCGAGCCGCTGCCGCGACCGGCCTTGCGCGACACGGCGGCCGCGACCTTGCCGGCGGTGACCGCGATCTTGGCGCGGGCCGGCAGGGAGGCGTCGCGCGCGCCTGTGGGCTCCGATTCGGTGCCTGCCATGCTCAGTGGTTCCTCCTTGCTGCGACACCGCCCGGGGTCCGGTTAACGGGCCGTCGGGCGGCGGGGACGGGGCCAGCCTACCGACTCCGTCATCCGGCTCGACGATCCGGACCCCGCGCCGCCTGCTGCGACGCGCCCTCGGAGCCCGCTGTGGGCGCGCTGACGCGACGTCAGAAAAGGCGGTGTACGGAGGGGGCTCCCGCCACTGGGAGGACGTCGGCGGAGGGCCGGACGGTTCCCGGTGAGAATGTGGTGAAGAAATGATCAGCAGGCCGGGTGGTGCGGCGCCGGCTCCGCGCCCGCCAGGGCGGCGGTGATCACGAGGGTGCCGTCCTCGGCCCGGAACTCCAGCGGCACGGACAGCCGCCGCATCGCCGCGATCAGACCCGCGTTCGAGGCGTGCGTCACCGCGTACACGGTGCCGATCCCGGCCCGCCGGGCCATCGCGGCCAGCCGGCGCAGCAGGGCCAGGCCGAGCCCGCGCCGCTGCCAGGCGTCCTCCACCAGGACGGCCAGCTCGGCCTCGCCGTCGTCCCACATCAGGTGCCCGAGGGCGACGATCCGCCCGTCCGCGGCCGTCACCGCGAGGCTGCGCCCGTGCCGGCCGTCCAGCAGGTGGTCCAGGTGGCGGTCGGAGTCGCGCACCGGCCCGTGGTAGCGCAGCCGCAGCGAGGCGGGGGAGCAGCGCTCGTGCATCGCGCGGGCCTCGGCCTTGTCCCCGGGCCCGGCCGCGCGGACGGTCAGCCCGGTCGCGTCCGCTAGGGGCAGCGGAGCGGGGAAGGCCTCATCCACGGCGTGCGCCCGGATCACCGCCGGGTGCGCCCGGGCGGCCCGGAGCGGACCGTCGAGGACCGCCACCCTCCCGCCGGGCGCTTCGGGCACCGCGCACCTGCGGTCCGACCAGCCGAAAGACCGGGTCCAGAGCCGTTCGAAGCGCGTGTGCGTTGCCGTCATGGAGGCGACGCTACCGACACCGCGCTTCGGCGCGGTTACGTGATCGTGAACGCACGAGTGCCCGGGACGGACCCGGGACGAGCCCAAGACCGGACCGGGACCGGACCGGGATGGATCCGGCAGAGGTCCAGACCGGTGCCTCATGTGACCGGGACAACGGGCGGCCGACGGTGGAGCACGTGCCCGGCGCTCCTGGCGACCTCAGGACGCCGGGGCGTGTCAGTCCACGAACGAAGGCTCTCCCATGCGTACCACCCCGTCCGTCCCCGCCGCCGCGACCACCGTCCTGCCGCACGCCCGCCGCGCCCCCGCCGCCACCGCGCTCACCGGCCTGCTCGACCACCAGGTCCGCACCCGGCCCGCCGGCGTCGCCGTCGTCGGCGAGGGCCGCGTCCTCACCTTCCTGGGGCTGCGCGAGGACGCCCGCCGCCTGGCCGCCCGGCTGCGCCGCCTGGGCGCCGGGGCGGACACCCCCGTCGGGCTGTTCGCCGAGCCGTCGGCCGAGCTGGTCGCCGGCGCCTGGGGCGTCCTGTACGCCGGGGCCGGCTACCTGCCGCTGTCGCCCGAGTACCCCGAGGACCGGCTGCGCTACATGATCGAGGACAGCGGCACCCGGATCGTCGTCACCCAGGACCACCTGCGCGAGCGCCTCGCCGCGCTGGCGCCCGCCAGCACCGAGGTCGTCACGCTCGCGGACGCCCCGGCCGCCGGTCCGGACGACGGCGGCCACCCGGCGCCGGAGTCGCTCGCCTACGTCATCTACACCTCCGGCAGCACCGGCCGCCCCAAGGGCGTCGCGATCGAGCACGGCTCCGTCGTCTCCCAGCTGCGCTGGATGCGCACCGCCGGCCACCTCGACGAGACCGTCACCGTGCTGCAGAAGACGCCGATGAGCTTCGACGCCGCCCAGTGGGAGATCCTCGCCCCGGCCGTCGGCGCCCGCGTCGTCGCCGGCACGCCCGGCCTGTACCGCGACCCGGAGGCGCTCGTCGCCGCCGTCCGCCGCCACGGCGTGACCGCGCTGCAGTGCGTGCCGACCCTGCTCCAGGCGCTGCTCGACACCGAGGGCTTCACCGACTGCCGCAGCCTGACCAGGATCTTCTCCGGCGGCGAGGCGCTCTCGCTGCGCCTGGCCCGCGACCTCACCGCCGCCCTGCCGTGGACGACCCTGGTCAACCTGTACGGGCCGACCGAGTGCACGATCAACGCGACCGCGCACGTCGTCGACCCGGCCGCGCTCGGCGACGGCGCCGGGGCGGTGCCGATCGGCCGGCCGGTCGACGGCACCCAGTGCTACGTCCTGGACGGCGACCTCGCCCCGGTGAGCGCCGGTGAGGCCGGCGAGCTGTACATCGGCGGCGTTCAGCTGGCCCGCGGCTACCTGCACCGCCCCGAGCTGACCGCCGAGCGCTTCGTCCCGTCACCGTTCGCCCCGCACGAGCGGCTCTACCGCACCGGCGACCTCGCGCACTGGAACCCGGACGGCACCCTCCAGTTCGCCGGCCGCGTCGACAACCAGGTCAAGCTGCGCGGCTACCGGGTCGAGCTGGACGAGATCGCCCGCGCGATCGAGGAGCACACCTGGGTCCGCCGCTCGGCCGCGCTCGTCACCGCCGACGAGCGCACCGGCCATCAGAACCTGGTCGCCTGCGTCGAGCTGAACCCGCGTGAGGCCGCCCTGATGGACCAGGGCAACCACGGCCGCCACCACCAGTCCAAGGCCGGCCGCCTCCAGGTCAAGGCCCAGCTCTCCGACCCCGGCCTGCGCGACCTCGCCCAGCTGGCCGGCCGCCCGCACGTCGAACTGCCCGGCCGCCGCGGGACGGCCGCCCAGCGCCGCGAGGTCTTCGCCCGCAAGACCTACCGCTTCTACGAGAGCGGCCCCGTCACCCGCGACGACCTCACCGCGCTGCTCGCCCCGCGCCCCGCGGGCGCCTTCGGGCGCGGCCTGGACCTGCTGAGCATGCCCGAACTCGGCCGCATCCTGCGGTGGTTCGGCCAGTTCCACAGTGAGGAGCGGCTGCTGCCCAAGTACGCCTACGCCTCGCCCGGCGCGCTGTACGCGACCCAGCTCTACCTGGAGACCGGCGGCCTCGACGGGCTCGCGGCCGGCCTGTACTACTACCACCCCGTCGAGCACAGCCTCATACGCATCGGCGATGCGGAGCAGCGTGAGGCCGCGTACCTGACGCTGCACTTCGCCGGCAAGACCGGCGCCATCGCGCCCGTGTACACCAACAACATCCGCGAGGTGCTGGAGTTCGAGACCGGCCACATGCTGGGCGTCTTCGAGGAGGTGCTGCCCGAGTACGGTCTCGACGTCCGCCCGCTCGGCTTCCACCCGGCCGTCAAGGACCGGTTGGACGTCGCCGACGAGGACCACTACCTGGGCAGCTTCGCCGTCGTGCGCGGCGACGGCACCCCGCAGGCCGACCCCACCGAGGTGTACGTCCAGGCCCACGACGACCGGGTCGAGGGCCTGCCGGCCGGCCTGTACCGCCACGCCGACGGCGAGCTGACCCGCGTCTCCGACGACGTCGTGCAGTCGCGCCACGTCATCGCGATCAACCAGGCCGTCTACGCCCGCTCGTCGTTCGGCATCACCGCCGTCGGCCGGTCCGGCGAGGAGTGGCTGCAGTACATCGCCCTCGGCACCAAGCTGCACCACCTCCAGCGCAACGGCCTGTCGTTCGGCTTCATGTCCTCCGGCTACAGCTCCAAGTCCGGCCACCCGCTGCCCGCTTCGCGCCGGTTCGACGAGATCCTCGCCGCCGCCGGCATCGCCACCGGCCCGTCGTACTTCTTCCTCGGCGGCAAGGTCAGCGAGGAGCAGATCGCCAGCGAGGGCATGCACGAGGACACCGTCCACATGAAGGGACCGGCCGAGATCATCAAGGACGAGCTCGCCAACCTCCTGCCCGACTACATGCTCCCCAACCGCGTCCTCGTGCTGGACGCCCTGCCGCTGACCGCCAACGGCAAGGTCGACCTCAAGGCGCTCGCCGCCTCGGACACCGTCCGCGAGGCCGACGTCCGCAGCGAGTACGTCGCCCCGGCCACCCCGCACGAGCGCCGGCTCGCCGAGGCCTGGGGTGAGGCGCTCAAGTACGACCATGTATCTGCAGCGGACGAGTTCTTCGCCGCCGGCGGCAACTCGCTGATCGCCGTCGCCCTGGTCAACCGGATCAACCGCGAGTTCGGCACCGCCCTGCCGCTCCAGGTCGTCTTCGAGTGCCCCAAGCTCGCCGACCTCGCCGCCCGCATCGCCGACGCGACGTCCGGTGCCACAGCGGAGGCCTCCTCGCGGCTCATCCCGCTGCACCCCGGCGCCCCCGAACGCCCGGTGTTCTGCTGGCCCGGCCTCGGCGGCTACCCGATGAACCTGCGCCTGCTCGGCCGCGAGGCGAGCGACGGACGCGCCTTCTACGGCATCCAGGCACACGGCATCAACCCGGGCGAGACGCCGTACCCGACCATCCGCGAGATGGCCGCCGCCGACGTCGCCGAACTGCGCCGCCTCCAGCCCGAGGGCCCGTACACGCTGTGGGGCTACTCCTTCGGCGCCCGCGTCGCCTTCGAGGCCGCCTGGCAGCTGGAGCAGGCCGGTCAGCGGGTCGAGAACCTGCTGCTCATCTGCCCCGGCAACCCGAAGGTGCGCCAGGCCGACGGACGGCAGTGGGGCCGCGAGTCCTCGTACGCCAACCCGGCGTACGTGACCATCCTCTTCTCGGTGTTCGCCGGCGCGATCAGCGGCCCCGACCTGGAGCGCTGCCTCGCCGAGAGCACCGACGAGGACGCCTTCGTCGCCTCCGTCCACCGGCTGCTGCCCGCGCTGGACGAGGAGTTGATCCGCCGCATCACCCGGATCGTCGGCGAGACCTACGAGTTCGAGTACAGCTTCCGCGAACTCGCCGAGCGCCGGCTGGACGCGCCGGTGACCATCTTCAAGGCCTCCGGCGACGACTACTCCTTCATCGAGGGCAGCTCCGGCTACTCCGCCACCCCGCCCACCGTCGTCGACCTCGCCGGCGACCACTACGGCGTCCTCAAGGAGCACGGCGTCGTCGAACTCGTCGCCGCGATCCGGGCCCTGGAGCGGATGGCCGGTGAGGACTGAGAGGACTGGGAAGCCCGGGAGGACTGAGAGGACTGACGCGGACACGCTCACGGATGGCCCAGAATCCGTGAGCCCGCTGGCCCCTTCGGATAGGGATGGCTCGGCTCTGCGCCGATCCCACCTCGACCCGAAGGGGCTTCCCCGTGCTCGCCAAGAAGACCGCACTCGCCTGCTGCGCCCTGCTCCTCGCCGCCCCGTCGGCCCTCGCCCAGTCGGCAGCCGCCGACAGCAACAACCACGGCCCCAAGACCCCGCAGGAGGCCGCCGCCTGCAGGTCCGTGACCGGCTCCCTCCTCGGCGGCTTCGGCTCGATGCTCGGCAGCGCCGTCTGCGTCGTCCAGCCCGACAACGGCTGACCGTCCCACCGCCCCCCGGGCCGCCCCCCGCCCGAGCTGCGGTCGGGCGGCCCCGGCGGGATGTCGCGCGCTCAGGCGAGGCGGGTCGGGGTGTCGAGGAGGTCGTGGCCGCCGGTCGTGACGAGGGTGGCCAGGTCGGTGCTGGTGAGGGCGTGCGGGGCGCGGAGGAAGAACTCGTCGACGGTGCCCCGGGGGAGGGGGTGGGACTGCATCGAGACGATGGCGATCTGCTGTTCGGCGAAGGCGGTGCACACGCGGGCCAGGCCTGCGGGGGAGTCCTGGACGGTGGTGCGGACCCGCCACAGGGTGGTGGCGCCGGGGTCGGGGGCGGGCGCCGGCGCCGGGGGCGCGTGCAGGTGGTGGCGGTGGGACCACCACGAGTGGAACAGCGTCGTGGCGATCAGCGCCACCGCCGAGGCGGCGAGCAGCACCGGACCGTCGTGGCCCTTGATGACGACCTTGGCGACGAGGTCGGCCGCCGTCACGGAGACGAAGACGGCGGCGAGCTCGACGGTGTCGCGGCGCCAGCGGTGGGTGCGGGAGGGCGTGGGCTTTGCGGAGGTGCGGACGGCTGTCGTGGTGTGCTCCGGGTGCTCCATGACACCACTGTCCCCACCTGGTGTTTCCCGTCCACGAACCTTCCGTGACCTGCTGGTTAAGGTCTCTCTCCGTGCGTTACGACCGCAGGTCCGCCGCGGCGGCCTTCACCTCGGCGAGGAGCAGCTCCAGGTCCGCCTCGGTCGTGTCGGGGTTCAGCAGGCAGGCGCGCAGCATCTCCGTCCCGTCCAGGCGGGCGCCGGTCACGAAGACCTTTCCGCGTCGCTGCACGGCGACGGGCAGGTCCCGGTTGAGCGCGTCGAGGGCCTCCCCGTCCAGCCCGGCGGGGCGGTAGCGGAACGCGACGATCGAGGTCTGCACCTCGGCCAGCAGCTCCAGTTCGTCGTCCGCGTCGATCAGGTCGCCGAGCCGGCGGGCCAGGGCGGTGCAGCGCGCGATGTCGCGGGAGAGGCCGGCGCGGCCCTTGTGGGCGATGGTGGCCCACACCTTGAGCGCGCGGAACGGGCGGGTCTGCTCGGTGCCGTACTCGGAGAACCAGCCGAGCTCGCCCGCCGCCTCGTCGCGCAGGTAGGACGGCACGAGGCTGAAGGTGCCGCGCAGCTCGTCGGTGTCGCGGACCAGCGCGCAGCCGCAGTCGACCGGCACGCCGAGCCACTTGTGCGGGTCGAGGGCGAGCGAGTCGGCGCGCTCCAGCCCGGCGTAGCGGTGGGCGATGGCGGGGTCGAGGACGCCGAAGGCGCCGTACGCGCCGTCGACGTGCAGCCACAGGCCCTGCTCCTCGCACAGGTCGGCGATCGGGTCGAAGGCGTCGACGGCGCCGGTGCCGACGGTGCCGGCCGAGGCGACGACGAGGAAGGGCAGCAGTCCGGCGGCGCGGTCGCGCTCGATCGCGGCGCGGAGGCCGGCGGGGTCGAGGAGGCCGTCCGGGCCGGTGGCGACGGTGCGCAGGTGCTTGGTGCCGAGGCCGAGGAGCTCGGCGGCCTTGCGCACGCAGGAGTGCGTCTCGCCGGTGACGTAGCCGACCAGCGGGGGCATCCCGGCGAGGCCGTCCTCGCGGACGTCCCACCCGGCGCGGCGGGCGGCGCGGTTCCGGGCGGCGGCGAGGCAGACGATGGTGGCCATCGAGGTGCCGGAGGTGAGCAGGCCGCCGCCGGCCGGGTGCGGGAAGCCGACGAGCTCGGCGATCCAGCGGACGACGGCGCGCTCCAGGTGGACGTCGGCGTGGTCGCCGCCGGCGGAGCTGGGGTTCATGGCGGAGGCGGCGAGCGTGGCGAGGACGCCGGCGGGGGCGGGGGCGGAGTTGACCCAGCCGAAGAAGCGCGGGCTGCCGTTGCCCATGGGGTGGGGGAGGACGTCCCGGCCGATGGCCTCGACGAGCTCGGCGAGCGGGCGGCCGCCGGCGGGCAGCGGGGCGTCCAGGAGGGCGCTGCGGGCGGCGTCGTCCATGGGCTGCCAGACGGGACGCTCGGGCAGGTCGGCGAGGTAGTCGGAGACCAGGTCGGCGGTGGCGTGGGCGGCGGCGCGGAAGTCCATCAGGCGTGCTCCGGTGCTACGGGGGAGGCGCGGCGTCCTCGGCGCACCCTGATCAGGTGATGGTACGGAAAGGGCCCGCGCCGTGCGGCGCGGGCCCTCCAGACGAGACGGCCGGACGGGACTGTCAGTCGAGCGAGGCGGAGAGCCCGCTCGCGGAGCGGCAGTAGCCCTGCATCTCCTTGTTGGTGATCTTGGCGCAGAGCCGTCCGGCCGCGCCGCCGTCGGTGTAGTTCACCGTGTAGTAGCTGACCAGGCCCTCCGCGCAGGCCTTGCGCTGCCAGCCGTCGGCGGCCGTCGCGCACTGCTGGGCGGCCCAGTCCTCCCGGTCGAGGTTGTACTTCATCGTCCGCGAGCCGACGCCCCGGCTGCAGTCGACGGCCCCGCCGCTCGCCTTGCCGTTGAGGCACCACTTGAGGGCGTCGGCGTACACCTCGGGGTGGTTCGGGTAGTCGTGCGAGGAGAGGTAGAAGGTCGGCGCGTAGAAGTAGCACGCGGACTGGAACAGCGCCGGCTGGTCCTTGCACGGGTAGAGCGGGTCCTGGGCGAGCTTGTCGGCGGGCAGGTTCGCCTTGGCCTGCTCGTCCTCCTCGTCCGGGCCGAAGAGCTGCATGAACAGGCCCTCGGAGCAGCGGATCCGGTTCTGGTCGGTGGTGAACTTGTTGCACAGGTCGCGGGCCTTGGCGACGTCCTGCTTTGCGACGAACATCGTGCCGTGGCCGACGCCGTGGATGCACGGGCCGCTGTTCTTGGGAGCGCACAGCTTGAGCAGGTCCACCTCGGGCTGGGTGGAGGCGTTCAGCATCTCCTCGACGGCGCCGTGCAGGTAGCCGGCCGCGCAGGTCTCGTGCGGGAAGGAGATGACCTTCTGGAAGTCGGCGTTGAACCGCTTGACGGCCGCGTGCCCGAGCTCGTGCGCGATCGGGTGGCAGAACCGCACGGTGTACGGCTTCTCCTTGGTGATCTTGTCGAGGTCGGCGAGGGCGACGCCGGGGTCGGTGGCGTCCATCTCGGCCATCAGCTTGTTGCGCAGTGTCGAGCGGGTCCAGACCGCCGGGTCGCCGGTCGGGGTGGCGCTCGCGGCGCCCGTGGTGGCGGCCGGCCGGG
>NZ_JBFBDY010000103.1:0-18395 GCF_040683475.1 Kitasatospora sp. NPDC093558
GGTCGCTCAAGAAGCCGGCGAAGGGACCGAGGATACGGGTGTGCGGTGGTCGAAGGCGATCAACGGGTCGCCGGTGAGCGGGTGTTCGACCACCGCCGCCCGCACGCCGAAGACCTCGGCGAGCAGCTCGGCGGTGAGCACGTCGCGCGGCTCCCCGGAGGCCACGAGGGCGCCGCGGTGCAGGACGTGCAGGCGGTCGCAGACGGAGGCGGCGGCGTTGAGGTCGTGCAGCGCGACCAGGGTGGTGCGGCGCTGTTCCCGCAGCAGGGCGAGGAGTTCGACCTGGTGGCGGACGTCCAGGTGGTTGGTCGGCTCGTCCAGCACGAGGACGTCCGGCTGCTGGGCGAGCGCCCTGGCGAGCAGCACCCGCTGGCGTTCGCCGCCGGACAGTTGGGCGAACCGGCGGCCCGCGGCGTCCGCCATGCCGACGCGCACGAGGGCGTCGGCGACGATGCGGTGGTCCTCGGCGTCGTCGGCGGCGAAGGCGCGCTTGTAGGGGGTGCGTCCCATGGCGACGACCTCGCGGACGGTCAACTCGAAGTCGCCGCCGCGTTCTTGCGGAAGGGCCGCGATGTGCCGGGCGGACTCGGCCGGCGCGATCTTCTCCAACTCCCGTCCGGCCAGCAGGATCCGCCCCGCGCTCGGCCGCAGGTGCCGGTAGACGGTGCGCAGCAGGCTGGACTTGCCGCTGCCGTTGGGTCCGACCAGTCCGGCGATCTCGCCCTCCCGGGCGACGAGGTGGACGCCGGCCACCACGGTGCGTCCGGCCAGGGCGACGCTCAGGTCCTCGACGGCGATCCTCAATTGCGCTCCAGTCGTCGGTCCAGCAGGTAGAGCAGGGTGGGGGCGCCGAGGACGGCGGTGACGACGCCGATGGGCAGTTCCTGGCCGTCCAGGGCGGTGCGGGCGAGGGTGTCGACGACGACGAGCAGCAGGGCGCCGGTGAGGGCGGACAGCGGCAGCAGGCGCCGGTGGTCGCCGCCGGCGAGCAGCCGGCACACGTGCGGCACCATGAGCCCGACGAAGCCGATCGCGCCGGAGACGGCGACCAGCACGCCGGTGAGGACGCTGGTGACGACGAAGATCTCTCGGCGCAGCCGGGTGACGTCGACGCCGAGTCCGGCGGCGGTCTCGTCGCCCATGAGCATCGCGTTGAGTGCGCGGGCGCGGGCCTGGAGCAGGGCGAGGCCGAGGGCCACGGCGGCGGCGGGGATGGCGAGTTGGGCCCAGACGGCGCCGCCGAGGCTGCCCATGAGCCAGAACAGGACGCCTCTGGTCTGCTGTTCGTCGCTGGTCTGGAGGACGAGGTAGCTGGTGATGCCGCCGAGGAACTGGGCGATGCCGATGCCGGCGAGGACCAGGCGCAGCGGGGAGAAGCCGCCGCCGCGCCGGGCGAGGAGCCAGACGAGGGAGAACGCCGCGAGGGCTCCGGCGAAGGCGGCGAGGGAGACGGTGAGTCCGAGGGCGCTGCCGAAGGAGAGTTGGAGGCCGAGGGCGGTGCCGAGGACGATGGTGGCGACGGCGCCGAGGGAGGCGCCGGAGGAGATGCCGAGGAGGTAGGGGTCGGCGAGGGGGTTGCGGACGAGGGCCTGGACGGCGGTGCCGACGAGGCCGAGTCCGGCGCCGACGACGGCGGCCAGCAGGGCGCGGGGGACGCGCAGTTGCCAGACGATGAGGTCGCGGGTGCCGGGCTCGGGGGCGCGTCCGGTGAGGTGGCGGGCGATGACGGACCAGACCTCGCCGGGCGGGACGTCGACGGCGCCGAGGGAGACGGCGGCGGTGAGGGCGAGGAGGAGGGCGGCGCCGAGGGCGGCGGCCAGCGGCCCGGCCCGCAGGGTGCGGGCCGGGCGGTCGGCGGCGGTGGCGTCGGTGGCCGCGGCGGCGGTCCCGGCGGTCCCGCCGCTCCCAGCGGTCCCGGCGGTCTCAGTGGCCCCGGCGCCGGCGGTGGTGCCGGACTCCCCGTCGGTGACGGACGAAGTCACGTTCTACCGGCCGTTCTTGACGAGGTCGGGGTGGACGGTCGCGGCGATCTGCCGGACGGCGTCGGCGTTGCGCACGCCCGCGATGGTGGTCACCTCGGAGCCGAGCCGTACGAAGTGCCCTTCCTGGACGGCCTTGAGGCCCTGGGTGGCGGGGAAGCTCCTCAGGAACGCCTCGGCGTCGTCGTAGGCCTTGCGGGTGGCCTCCTCGCTGCCCCGGTTGCGGACGGACAGCTGGATCCAGTCCGGGTTCTTGGCGACCACGTCCTCCCAGGAGCCGGGCTTGAAGTCGGCGTCGCAGTCGGCGAAGACGTTGCGGGCGCCGGCGAGGGTGATCACGGCGTTGGCGACCTGGCGGCCGCAGACGGCGGTGGGCTGCTTGGTGCCGGCGTCGAAGTCGAAGACGAAGTAGCTCGGCCGCTTGTCGTCCGGCACGCCGGCGAGGGCGGTCCGGACGTCGCCTATCTGCTTCTCCATGCCGGTGACGAGTTCCTCGGCGCGGGCGGAAGTGCCGGTGACGGCGCCCAGCCGGCGGATGTCGTCCTCGATCTGGGCGAGGTCGGTGCGCGGCGCCTTGGCGGCCTTCGGGGTGCCGGCGCACGCGGTGGACAGGAGGTAGACGTGCTGGATGCCGGCCGCGGCGAACTCCTCCGCGCTGGGACCGGTGGCGCCGCCGCCCATCATCGGCATGGCGCCGAAGGTGTCCACGTAGAGGTCGGCGCCGGAGCCGAGAAGCTTCTCCTTGGGGATGCTCCGGTCGCCAAGGACGGGCACCTTGGCGCCCTGCTCGGCGAGGTCCGCCGGGAAGCTGCCCTTGCCGGGCGGGAAGCCGGTGCCGATCAGCCGGTCGCCGGCGCCGAGCCGGAGCAGCATCTCCAGGCTCGCGGCGTTACTGGTGACGATCTTCGACGGGGCCTTGGCGATCGTGGTCTCCTGGCCCGCGCAGTCGGCGACCTTGACGGGGAAGGAGCCCGCGGGCTCGGCCTTGATAGTCGCCTTCGCGTCCGCACCACCGCCCCCTCCCCCGCTGCTTCCGCAGGCCGTGGCCGTGGCGAACAGGGCGACGACGGCCGTGGCGGACGCGATGGCGTGGACAACGCGAGGGCGCATGGGAACTCTCCTGGTGGGTGCTCGTACTGGGGCCCGTCCTGCGGACCCGGACCAGGTAGTCGGGCGGTACGCGCGACGGGTTCCCACGGATCTCGCGGAGTTCGCGGAGTTCGCGGAGCTCGCGGATCCCGGGGCGCTCGGCCGACGGGGCGCTCGGCCGACGGGGCGTAGGCTGGCCCGATGGCCGAACCCACCGTCCTGCGGGACGATCTCGACCTGCCCGTCCGGCTCGGCCCGGGCCCGGTGCGGCGGGTCGTCTCGCTGGTGCCGTCGCTGACCGAGTCGCTCGCCGCCACGGCCCCCGAGCTGCCGGCCGGCGCCACCGACTGGTGCACCCACCCCGCCGGACTGGCCGTCCCCCGGATCGGCGGCACCAAGAACCCGGACGTCCGGCGGATCCTCGCCCTCGCCCCGGACCTCGTCCTCGCCAACGACGAGGAGAACCGGCGCCCGGACCTCGACGCCCTGCGGGCGGCGGGCGTGCCGGTGTGGGTCACCGACATCCGCACCGTCGACGGCGCATTCCGCTCCCTGGACCGGCTGCTGACCCTCGCGTGCGGCCTGCCGCGGCCGGAGTGGCTGGACGAGGCGCAGGCGGCGTGGCGCGAGGTGGACGGTCGGCGGTGCACCCGGGAAACGGACGGCCCGCGCGCGATCGTGCCGATCTGGCGCCGCCCGTGGATGGTCCTCGGCCGCGACACCTTCGCCGGGGACGTGCTGCGGCGCCTCGGCGTGCGGCTCGTCCACGCCGGCCACGCCGAGCGCTACCCGGCCGTCCCGCTGCCCGAACTGATCGCCTGCGAACCCGACTTGGTGGTCCTGCCGGATGAGCCGTACCGGTTCACCGCCGAGGACGGCCCCGAGGCGTTCCCCGGCGTACCGTCGGCGCTGGTCAGCGGACGCCACCTGACCTGGTACGGGCCCTCGCTCGCCGAGGCCCCGGCGGTGCTCGGCGCGGCCTTGGGCCACCCGTTCGTACAAGGCGGGACCACGCCCCCGTAGGATGACCGCCACTCGCCGGGACGACCGGCGATCAAGTGGGGGGAACCACACATGGCAGTGAGCACATCCCGGCGCGCGCTGGTGATGGTGTCGGCCGCGGCCGTCTCGACGGCCGTCCTGGCCGGCTGCGGGACCGAGTCCGCGACGAACGGCGCCCACGCGGCGCCGAGCACGACGGCCCTGACCGCGAGCGCCTCGCCCAGTGACACGGCCGGCGCGAGCGCGTCCGCGAGCCCGTCCGCGAGCGCGACGCCGTCGCCCGCCGCGAGCACCACCGGCAGCCCGAGCGCGAGCGCGTCGGCGAGCAGGTCGGCCAAGGCGAGTCCGAGCCCGAGTCCGACGGTGAGCAGCGCCAAGCCCGGCACGGCGAAGCCGTCCACCGGCAGCGCGGAGAAGGCGCCCGCCCCGGCCGCGGCCGCACCCGTCACCGCCGCACCCGTGCCGACCGCCAAGCCCGGCCCGGTCGCGCCCCCGCCGCCACCCGCGCCCGAAGGCCCGCACACCCCGCCGCTGCAGAGCAGCTGCAAGCCGAGCAAGCCCCAGCCGGACGAGCCCAAGGACGCCGTCGGCACGGCGCTCACCGCCGCGGCGGGCCAGGCACGCACGCTCACCCTCAGCAGCGGGGGCACCGACAAGCTCCCGCCGCTGCCCGTCAACCTGGTCAAGGCCATCGCCTGGCAGGAGAGCGGCTGGCAGTCCGGCATCCTCGCGTGCGACGGCGGGATCGGCACCATGCAGGTCATGCCGAACACCGTCAGCTGGATGAACACCAAGTTCGGCACCACCTCCGACCCGAAGACGCTCGCCGGCAACGTCCAGCTCGGCAGTCAGCTCCTCGACTGGCTGGTCGCGTACTTCGGCGACTCCGGCTTCGGCGGCACGTACGACCTCTCCCCCGACCCCGCCACCGGGAAGACCCCGCTGCTCGACCTCGTCATCTCCGCGTACAACGCGGGCGCGGGCAACGTCCACTACAACACCGCCACCGACCCGGCCACCGGCGAGACCGTCGGCAGCCTCGTCATCCCGAACCCGGGCTACGTCGCCAACGTGAAGGCGCTCATGGCCGGTCAGCCCTGGAACAAGGCCGGCTGAGGCGGGCGGACGGCCGAGGGGCCCGGAACGCACGTCGGCGTTCCGGGCCCCTCGGGCGTCGCGGTGGGTCCGTCAGGCGCGGGCGGCGGTGACGGCGGCGCCCAGCGCCTCCTTGATGCGCGGACCGAGACGGGCGAAGCCCAGCTCCTTCATCGCCGCGCGCAGCAGCTCCTCCTCGCTGCGCTCGACCCCGTCGCCGTCCACCCAGCGGACGACCTCCAGCAGTTCGTCGGCCGAATAGGCGGTCACGGGCCGCCCGGGCGTGAAGTCCGGCTTCGCCGGGCGACCGGCGGGCGCCGCCGGCTCGGCGGGCTGCTCGGCCTCCACCGCTTCTGCCTCGGCGACGGTCTCGGCCTCGGCCGGGGCCGGAGCCTCGGCGACGGGCTCGGCCTCGGGCTCCGGCTCGGCGGCGACCTCGGGCTCGTCCGTCACCTCGGCCTCGACGGCCACCAGCGCCTCGGGGACATCGGAGGCCTCGGAGGTCTCGGAGGCCTCCTGGGTCGTCTCGGCGGGAGCCTCCGCCGAAGCCTCGGCAGGGGCTTCGACCTCGGCGAGCGGCTCGACGACGGCCTCGGGCTCGATGGTCTCGGGCTCAACGGCCTCGGGCTCGACGGCGACGATCGCGTCCGGCTCCACCGCCTCTGCCTCGGCGACGGGCTCCGCCTCGGGCACGGCCTCGGGCTCGACGAGCTCCTCGACGACGGCCTCAACTGCCGTCTCCGCAATGACCTCGACCGGCTCGGCGGTCACCTCGGCCTCGACAGCCTCCGGCTCCTCGACCTCGGCCTCAGCCTCAGCCTCGACCGGCATCTCGACGGCCTCAACCGGCGCCTCGACTACAGCCTCGGCGATCTCCTCGGTCGCAGTCTCGGGCTCGACGACCTCGACCTCAGCCTCGACGACCTCCACCGGCTCGGCGGTCACCTCGACCTCAACGGCCTCCGGCTCCTCCACTTCAGCCTCAGCCTCGGCCGCGGCCTCAACTGCCGTCTCCTCGACGGCCTCGACCGGCGCGTCCTCCGTCTCGACGAGCGCCGCAGCGGCGGCGGCCACGAGGTCGTCGGCGGCCGGAGACGGGGCCGGGAGGGAGACGGCGGACGGCACGTCCTCGGTCTCGGTCACGGTCTCGGCTTCGGTGACGTCCTCAGCCTCAGCCTCAGCCTCGGCTTCGGCCTCAACCTCGACCTCAACCTCCGCCTCGGCAGCGGCCCCTTCGACCACGTCCTCCCCCGCCGGAGCCCCCGTCTCCGCCAGCCCGTCGCGCTGGCCGGCGGCCAGGGCCTGGCGGGCGGCGTAGGCGGCGTCGGCGGCGCGGCGGTCGGCCTTGGCGGCGGCGAGTTCGGCGAGCAGGTCGCCGAGTCCGGCCTCCTCCAGGGTGGCGCGCAGGCTGTGGATGGTGGGCAGGCGGTAGAGGGTGCCCTCGTCGGCGGCGAGGCGTTCGACGAGGTCGACGAGGTCGACGAAGGGCAGGCCGTCGAGGTCGTGGTCGGGCAGGACGCGGGCGAGTTCGCGCAGGCCGGCGTTGATCGCGTCGAAGGCCTGGGCGGTGCGCTCGACCAGGAGGCCGTCGCCGGGGGCGGTCGGCAGGGTGCCGCTGGGGTCGAGGGCGGCCCAGGCGCGGCGCTCGATCTCGGCGGAGGCGAGCGCCTCGTGGAGGTCCTCGCGGCGGGTGCGGCGGTCGGTGGCGAGGGCGGTGGCCTGCTTGCGCAGGGCGCGGGCGCGCAGCCACGAGAGCTTGATGCCGCGCTCGCGGCGCCAGGCGCTGTCGGCGGTGGCGGCGGCGAGGGCGTCGAGGTCGGCGTCGTACGCGGCGGCCGTCAGGGTGGCGGAGGTGCGGTGGACGCGCTGGAGGAGTTCGACGAGGAGCACGGTCTTGGCGACGGTGCCGGGCTCGTCGAGCTTGGCGTCGGCGGCGATGGCGGTGACGGCCTCCCAGGTCTGGGTGAGGTCGTGGCCGCGCAGTTCGGCGAGGGCGCTGCTGGCGGCGCGGGCGTCCTCGGGGGTGGCGACGGTGCCGAGCGCCGCGTACCAGGCGTGGGTGTCGGTGGTGAGGGTGAAGGCGCCGAGGTCGGCGTAGCGGCCGAGGTCCTCGCGGAGGTCGCTCTCCGCGGCGGCGTCCTGGGGGTCCTTGACGTCTGCGGCGTCGGCGACGTCCGCCGGGTCGGCTGCGTCGGCGTTGCGCGAGTGAAGCACTGTCATGTGAGGTCCGGTTCTGGGCGACGGCGGCGGGGCTGGCGGCGAGGGGGCGGCGGACCGTTTGCGCGGGGTGCCCCGGGGCCGGGGCGGGGGGCGCGCGGTCGGGCCGCCGGTTGTGGACGCCCAGAATACGGGTGCCCGTTCGAGCGTTGCACGCACCCACCGTCCGACGGGCCGGTGTCGCGTGCCATACCGCTCGCGTGGACGCTACTCGGGAGGGCCGGGCGGGTGGCCGTGGGCGGGGCCGGGCGGGTGGTGGGGTCGGCCGTCGGGGTGGCGCAGGCGGTCGAGGGGGACGGTGCGGGTGCGCCGGCCGGGGGGTGGGCGGTGGCCGGCGCGGGCGAGGGCGGCGAGGTCGACGGGTGCGAGGTACTCGGACAGCGGGGTGCGGTGCCACCACGCGCCGGTTCGCCGCAGTTCGCGCCAATCGGTGAACCGGTAGAGGTGGAGGGTCGCCCGGACGTGGGTCGGCGGGGTGTCGGGGAAGGGGTTGTGGCGCAGCAGGCGCAGGGTGGCGGGGTCGCCGGTGAGGAGGCGGGCGGCGAAGGGCAGGAACCAGGGGCGGGCGTAGCCGGGTGAGATGCCGGCGAACCACATGAGCCAGTCGAGCCGGAGGTGGTAGGGGGCGTACTGGCGGGGCAGGCGGCGGACGTCGCCGGGTTTGCCTTTGAAGCCGTACTCGTGCCAGACGGTGTGGGGGGTGAGGACGGGTTCGGCGGTGCCTTCGAGGACGACTTCCTGGCGGAGGCGGTTGATGCTGCCGAAGGCGCCGTAGGTGTTGACGAGGTGGAGCCGGTTGAAGGAGCGGTTCATGACCTGGCGGCGGGAGAGCAGGTTGCGTACGGGCCAGTAGCTGAGGACGGCGACGGCCGCGGTGAGCGCGAGGACGAGGGCTTCGTACCAGGCGGGGGTGTCCGGGTAGGTGCGGGCGTGGACGGGCAGGCCGATGCGGGCGGGGTCGACGGCGGCGAGGGCGAGGGCGATGGTGAGCCAGTTGAGCCAGGCGAAGTTGCCGGAGGCGACCAGCCACAGCTGGGTGGCGGTGATCAGGCAGGCGGCGTAGGTGGCGACCGGCTGCGGGAGGAAGAGGCAGAGCGGGACGACGAGTTGGACGGCGTGGTTGGCGGCGGCCTCGACGCGGTGGAGGGGGTCGGGCAGGTGGTGGAAGAACCAGCTGAGCGGCCCCGGCATGGGCTGGGTCTCGTGGTGGTAGCGCAGGCAGGTCAGGTCGCGCCAGCAGCTGTCGCCGCGGATCTTGATCAGTCCGGCGCCGAACTCGACGCGGAAGACCAGCCAGCGCATGAGCCACAGGACGGGTGCGGGCGGGGCGGCGTCGGCGTTGCCGAGGAAGGCGGCGAGGAAGCCGGCTTCGAGGAGGAGGGACTCCCAGCCGAAGGAGTACCAGGTCTGGCCGACGTTGACGATGGAGAGGTAGAGGACCCAGAGCGCGACCCACGGCAGCGGGGAGGCCCAGAGCGGGACGGCGTCGGCGAGTCCGGCGGCGAGGGCGGCGGCCACGGCGGCCCCGGTCCACGCCACGGCGGCGAAGTAACGGTCGCTGTAGTGGAGGTGGAACAGGCTGGGTGACCGGCGGAAGGGGACGCGGGCGGTGAAGCGCGGTACCGGGAGCATGCCGTCGCTGCCGATGAGGGCGCGGAACTGGGCGGCGGCGTTGAGGAAGCCGATCAGGTAGAGGCCGGCGAGCATCCGCTGGACGAGCAGCCGGCTCAGCCAGTAGTCGGGGGCGGCGAACCAGTCCATGCGGCCCATGCCTACCACCGCGGGCGGCCGGTCGGGCCCGAACGGGCGCGCGGGGGCGGGCGGTTCACCCGCTCGGTGGCGGGGGTGGCAAGGGGCCGCGGTGTCCGTGCCCGGGTCCGTGCCCGGACGGCAGTGTGGCGGGGAGCCTCTCCTCGGGGGTGAGAGGCGCCCCGCCACACTGGACGGTCCGGCCTTGCGTGACGCGTGGTGCGTCGTGGTGTCCGGTCGTACGTACGGTCGTACGTCGTGCTGTCCGGTCGTACGTACGGTCGTGCGTCGTGCTGTCCGGTCGTGCGATCGGTCGTCCGTCCAGCCGGACGTCCGGTGGTGCGTCCCGTCGTGCTCCCGTCGTACGCCCGGGCGTCCGTCCAGCCGGACGTCCGACCGCGCAGCCGGGTGCGGGCTGGTGCGGTGGGTGGTGCCGCGAACGGCCGCTCGGGCGCTCAGCCCGGCAGGACCATTCCGCTCTCCCCGGCGATGCCGGGGCGGGCGCCGGATCCGTTCTGCTGGAGCCGGTCGACCAGCAGGGCGGCCAGCGTGCCGAGTTCCTCCTCGGTGCGGGACTGCGCGGTGACGTCCATGCCGACGGTGAGGACACCGTTGACCTGGCCGGTGCGGGCGGTGCGCATCGGGGTGCAGGTGAAACTGAAGATCTGCTGTCCGCGCTGGCTGTCGGGCCGGCTTGACTGGATCCGGACGTCGCCCAGGACGGTGGTGCGCCCGGTGTGGTAGGCCTCGGCGACGGCCTGCTGGAGCCCGGCCGCGCCGAGCTGCGGGTAGGCGGCGCCGATCGCGCCGTACGCCACCGGGGCGCCGAAGGTCTCGGCGTGCTGGGCGTTGGCGTAGCGGATCTCCTGGCCGGGCCCGTCGGTGAGCATGATCGGGAACGGGGAGCCGTCGAAGGCGGCGAACATCTCCTGCTGCTGGGCGAGCAGGGTGTCGCGCAGCCGGATCTCGGAGAGGAGGGCCTCGGCGAGGTGCTGGATGTCGCGCAGCCGCTCGCGGCCCCACTGGCGGGGTTCGCGGTCGAGGACGCAGACGGTGCCGATGACGGTGTTGGTGTCGTCGACGAGCGGGGCGCCCAGGTAGGCCCGCACGCCGAGTTCGTCGACGACCGGGTTCCCGGCGAACCGGGGGTAGGCGAGGATGTCGTCGAGGGCGAGCGGGGAGCGCTGGGCGACGACGTGGGGGCAGAAGCCGTGGCTCAGCGGCATTTCGCGCGTCGGGAGGTCGAAGGCGATGCCCCGGTCGGCCCAGGAAGCGCCGTCGTCGGACGCCGTGTCGGAGGAGTTTGGCGGAATGTAGAGCCCGCGGAACATCTGGCGCTCGTCGTTGATGAAGTTGACCATCGCGATGGGAGCGCGGGTGATGCTGGCCGCCAGGTGGGCGAAGCGGTCGAAGGCTTCGTCCGCGGAAGGTTCGTTGAGACCGAGGGTGCGCAGTCTGCGGGTCCGCTCGGACTCGCCGGCGGCACCCGGGAACTGGCCTTGAGTGCTCATCACATCAGTCATGGCGCACATGTAATCAGACATCCGGGGGGTTCGGCGCCCCCGGGCGGGGTCGTTCTGTTTGCTGATGGACAGTCAAACCCGCATGTGAGCGGCCGCTCAGCAGGTCGCCGCGTGGACGAAGATCACTTCCCATCCGGCCGCGTGGCGAAACCAGGCGGATTTCGGACGATCTTTTTCGCGCCAATCCAAGATCGGCTCTGGGTGGCGTCGTTATGCCCATATGACAATGAGCCCTGCCGAAGACACGGACGGTAGCCCCAACCCCCGGGGAACCCGTTCGGAGTTCCGCATGCACCGGTTGCAAAGGGGCGATCACGGGCAACCGGCCGCCACCACACTCCCCACACCCCACCGCAGCGGCGGCCGGCGCGGCATCGACGGCACGGACGGAGGCACGACACCCCGAAACGAGAGGACCCCGGCATGACCATGGACTACTTCACCGACGAGCGCCACGAGAGTCTCCGCGCGGAGGTGCGCGAGTTCGCGGAGAAGGAGATACGTCCGCACGTGGCCAGAATGGAGGCCGACCGGCAGGTCGAGCTCGAACTGTCGCGCGAGATCGCCCGCCGGGGCTGGATCGGCGTGACCATCCCGCAGGTCTTCGGCGGGCTGGGGCTCGGACACCTCGCCAAGACCGTCATCGTCGAGGAACTGGCCCGGGTCAGCGGGGCGATGGGCGCCGTGGCCCAGGCCTCGCAGCTCGGCGTCGCCAAGGTCCTGCACTACGGCTCGGACGCCCAACGGCGCAAGTGGCTCCCGAAGTTCGCCTCCGGAGAGTCCCTGCCCACCATCGCCGTCACCGAGCCGGACTCCGGCGGGCACGTGCTCGGCATGACGGGCACCGCGCGCCGCGAGGGCGACGAGTACGTCCTCAACGGGCGCAAGTGGTTCGTGGGCAACTCCCACATCGGCGACGTGCACGGCGTGGTCCTGCGCACCGACCAGGGCAGCCGGGGACTGTCCGCGTTCCTCGTCGAGAGCGACCGCCCGGGCTTCCGTACCGGCGCCCTCGGCTCCCAGAGCGGACTGCACGGCTTCAGCTTCGGCGAGATCGTCTTCGAGGACTGCCGCGTCCCGGTCGGCAACCGCCTCGGACGCGAGGGCCAGGGCCTGGACATCGCCTACTCCTCCTCCACGCTCTACGGGCGGCTCAACCTCGCCGCCGTCGCCCTCGGCATCCACATCGCGATCGTCGAGGACACCGCGCGCTTCGCCGAGGAGCGGGTGCTGTACGGCAAGCCGCTCAACCAGCTGCCCAACATCGCGCTGAAGCTCGGCGAGATGCAGTCCCGGCTGATGACCGCCAAGCTCGCCGCCTACCACGCCTCCCACCTGCTCGACCGCGGCAAGGCCTGCGACGCCGAGCTGATGAACGCCAAGCTCATCAACACCGAGTACGCGCTCGACTCGGCGCGCAACGCCATGGAGATCCACGCCGCCCGCGGCCTGCACGCCGACTTCAACATCGAGCGCTACCAGCGGGACGCCACCCACGTCTACCCGCCGGCCGGCACCTCGGACATCCAGCGGCTGCGGCTCGGGCAGTTCGCCTCGGGCACCTACGGCAAGCAGTGGTCGGCGGAGCTGTCCGGGCCGGCCAGCTGGGCGTGGACCGAACTGGCCCAGCGGGAGGCGCAGCTGGAGGAGGAGGCCGAGCGCCGCGGCGGAGAGGTGATCACGATGCCCCTCGCGGGGTGAGGCGCGGGGACGCGCCGGCTCGCCGGCCTTGATCGGACCGACCACCCCTGTTCGCCGGTCCACTCGGCCCCGGCCGCCGATGTCTCTGTCGCCGACCCTTCAGCATACCGACGTTTGACCTGTTCCTGACGGCTCTCCGGGAGGCTCCCCAGGCCTCCCGGGGGAGCCGTCCCCTCGTCCGGGAAAGCCGTTCGACCTGCGACGATCCGTCAGCGCACGATGTGACGGCCGATGTTCGTCTCTGCCATCACCCGTTCACATATCGTCAGTTGATGTTGCAATGAGGGCACCCCGGACTGGTAGCGTTCCTGCCGTCGGCGGCCGTGCTGCACCCCGCCCGGACACTGACACCGCGTCACCGACACCGCGTCACCGATACTGCGTCACCGACACCGCGTCACCCCGTCCGGCACCCCCGTCCGTGGCGCCCTGAAGCCCCGGCCGGACCGCGCGCGGGTCACCACCGCCGTTCGGCCCAGCAACAAGGAATCAGATGCCAGGCATATCGGCCCCCCGCACGGGCCACCGCGCCGGCCGGTCCGGCTCCCTCCGCAGCTCGCTCCTCGCCCTCGTGCTGGTCCCCAGCCTGGGCCTCGCCGCCGCCTGGGGCTACGCCGCCTACCTGCTGCGCGACGCCGGACGCACCACCGCGCTCGCCGCCGGCACCGCCGCCGTCGCCGTGGTCCTGCTGGTCAGCCTGATCCGCGGCATCCGCGCGGCCCGCACGCTGTCGGCCCGCCTCGCCGGACTCCGCGCCGACACCCTCGCCCTCGCCCAGCAGGAACTGCCCGCCGTCGTCGGACGGCTGCGCTCCGGCGAGCCCGTGCCCGTGCCGCCCACCTGGTCCCCGTCCCGGCGCACCGGCGACGAGGCGCAGCAGATCGCCGACGGCCTCGCCGCCGTCCGCCAGGCCGCCGTCGCCGCCATCGTCCACCAGGCCCAGGGCCGCGAGGGCACGAAGAAGGTCTTCCTCAACATCGCCCGCCGCACCCAGATCCTGATCCACCGGCAGATCAGCATGCTGGACGCGCTGGAGCGCGAGCACGAGGAACCCGAGCTGCTGCGCGAGCTGTTCGCCGTCGACCACCTCGCCACCCGCATGCGGCGCAACGCCGAGAACCTCGTCATCCTCGGCGGCGCCCTGCCCGCCCGCCGCTGGCGCAACGCCGTTCCGGTCGTCAACGTGCTGCGCAGCGCCGTGTCCGAGACCGAGAACTACTCGCGCGTCGTCGTCCAGGGCGTGCCGCGCGCCTCGCTCAGCGGGCAGGCCGTCGCGGACGTCATCCACCTCGTCGCCGAACTGATCGAGAACGGCACCACCTTCTCCCCGCCGTACACCCAGGTGCAGGTCTCCGCTCAGGAGGTCCCCAAGGGGCTCGCGGTCGAGGTCGAGGACCGCGGCCTCGGCATGAGCGAGGAGGAGTACGAGCGGCTCAACGACTACCTCGCCAACCCGCCCGAGCTGGACGTCTCCGCCCTCGGCGACGACCTGCGGCTCGGCCTGTTCGTCGTCGCGCGCCTGGCCGCCCGGCACGAGATCCAGGTGACGCTGCGGCCCTCGCCCTACGGCGGCACCCGGGCCGTCGTGCTGGTGCCGGCCGTGCTGCTGGAGAAGGCCGAGCAGCCGGCCGCGGTGCCCGGGCTGCCCTCCGGCGCGCGCGTCACCCGCACGCCCGTGCCGGGGCCGCGTGCGGCGGCTGCGGCGGACGATCTCGGGGTGCTGGACGGCGAGTTGGTGGAGGAGCCGGCGGCGTCGGACGACGTCGCTGTTGCTCCTGTTCCTCCTGTTCCTCCGGCGCCTTCGATACCGCCCGTTGTTCCGGCTCCGCCTGCGATTCCGGCGTCTCCCGTGCCTCCGGTGCCTCCGGTCTCTGAGGTGCCTCCGGTGCCTCCGGTCTCTGAGGTGCCTCCGGTGTCTCCGGCCGACGGTGGCTCCGGCTCGGTCATCAGCGAGCTCCTCGCCCAGTTCCCCGTGGGCGAGGACACCGACGACGCGCAGGGCGGTCGGCCCGCCAACGGCGGTCTGGTGGTGGGCGCTTCGATCCCCGGCCTGCCCGGTGCCGTCGTGGTCCCCCGGCCGGTGTACCCGCGCCCGTACGACGACATGGCCGAGAACCTCGCCGAGAGCCTCGGCGGCGGTGACGGGGGCGACGCGGGTGTCACCGCCGACGTCGAGGTCGAGGCCGAGGCCGAGGCCGACCTCGGCACCGTCTCCCCCGACCGGACCGCGCCCACCCACGAGCGCGCGGCCGACACCCCGTTCACGCACGGCCCGGACGGCGAACTGCGCACCCCGCGCGTCCTACCGCAGCGGGTCCGCAACGCCAGCCTCGCCGAGCAGCTGCGGGAGGCCAACGCACCCGGCACCGCGGCGGGCCTCACCCGCCCCGCCGCCCCTGCCGGCCCCCGGTACGGCGGGAGTGACGGAAGCAGCGTCTACAGCGACGCGGGCTACGGCACTGCGGGGTACGGCACTGCGGGATACGGCGGCACCGGATACGGCGACGACGCCCGCGGTGAGGCCGGCGACCCGTCCCCCCAGCGTTCCCGAGCCACCATGGCCGCCATCCAGCGCGGCACCCGGACCGCACGCGCGGCCACCCCCGAACCGGACGCGCCCGGCGCGCCCGCCACGCCGGCAACGCCGGCCACACCCATCGCGCCGAACGCACCCACCACACCCTCCGCACCGGCCGCGCCTCCCGCCGCTAAGGAAGCCAAGGAACAGCAGTGATGACGCAGCACACCGACACCCAGCGCGACCTCAACTGGCTGCTGGACCAGCTGGTGGCGCGGGTACCCGAGACCCGGCACGCCATCGTCCTCTCCGAGGACGGCCTGCTGGTCGGCCTGTCCCAGGGCCTGGACCGGGCCGACGCCGAGCACCTGTCCGCCGTCGCCTCCGGCCTGCAGAGCCTCGCCCGCGGCGCCGGCCACCGGTTCAACGGCGGCCGGGTCCGGCAGACCGTGATCGAGATGGACCAGCTGTTCCTCTTCGTCACCACCGCGGGCCAGGGCGCCCGCCTCGCCGTGCTCACCAGCGAGCAGGTCGACGCCGGGCTGATGGCCTACGAGATCAACATGCTGGTCAAGCAGGTCGGCGAGTACCTCACCGCCGCGCCGCGCAGCGACGCCGGCCAGGTCGGCGTGGGTGGCGGTGCGTGACCGCCGACGCCGACGAGGCCTGGTTCTTCGACAAGGACGCAGGCCACCTGGTCCGTCCTTACGCGATCACCAACGGGCGCACCGGCCCGGTCCGTGACGGCTTCGCGCTGATCACCCTCGTGGTCACCGCCGACCCCCGCACCGACACCAGCCGGCTCACCCCCGAACCGGCCGCGATCATCGACCTGTGCCGCGAACGGCCGCTGGCGGTGGCCGAGATCGCCGCCACGCTCGACCTCCCGGTGAGCGTCGTCAAGGTGCTCCTCGACGACCTCGCCGAAGCCCGGATGATCCTCACCCGCGCCCCGGTCCAGCTCGCCGAGGCGCCGGACATCTCCCTGATCCAGGCCGTGATCGAGGGGGTCCGCCGGCTCTGAACCGGTGACTCTCGAACCGGTGACTCTAGAACCGGCGGCGGTCCCCGCACCCCGCACCTCCCACTCCCCTCCCAGGAGACCGAATTGACGACCCAGAGCCTCGTGCCGGGCGCGGTCAAGATCCTCGTCGCCGGCGGCTTCGGCGTCGGCAAGACCACCATGGTCGGCTCGGTCAGCGAGATCGAACCCCTCCAGACCGAGGAGCGGATGACCCGCGCCAGCATCGGGGTCGACAGCCTCGAAGGCGTCCAGGACAAGTCCACCACCACCGTGGCCATGGACTTCGGCCGCATCACCGTCCGCGACGACCTGGTGCTCTACCTCTTCGGCACGCCCGGACAGTTCCGCTTCTGGTTCATGTGGGACGACCTCGCTCTCGGCGCCCTCGGCGCGATCGTCCTCGCCGACACCCGGCGGCTCGAAACCAGCTTCGCCGCCGTCGACTTCTTCGAGCAGCGGGGCATCCCGTTCGCCATCGGCGTCAACTGCTTCCACGGCCGCCGCGACGCCACCCCCGAGGACGTCCGCCACGCCCTCGACCTCGGCCCCGAAGTACCCGTCGTCCTCTGCGACGTACGGGAACGGACCTCCAGCAAGGAACTCCTCCTCGCCCTGCTCGACCGCGTCCGCCGCGACGCCCTCACCGGCCGCCGCTGACGGGACCGGCTGGCCGGATTACGTCAGGCGGAGGCTGGGGACTCCAGAGCCGCAAGCGCACGAACCAGCGGAGCGAGCTCCGGGACCTCGGCTGCCTGGGCCAACGCCACCTGCAGGCCGGCGTCGTGCACCGGGCGGGCGGCGGTTAGCAGTTCCCGGCCCTCCGGCGTCAGCTCGGTGTAGATCCCGCGGCGATCGTCCGCGCACAGGTAGCGGCTGAGCAGCCCGCGGTCCTCCAGCCGCGACACCAGCCGGGTGGTCGCACTGCTGCTCAGCGCCGCCGCCCGGGCCAGCTGCTGCATCCGCATGTGCCAACCGTCCTGGCGTGACAGCGCGTCCAGCACCGTGTACTCCACCACCGAGAGCCGGTGCTCCCCCTGGAGCGCCTTCTCCAACGCCGCGTCGATCAACCCGTGCAACGCGGCGAGCGTACGCCAGCCACCGGCCCGGATCTCGGCGTCGTCGTCGCGGATCCCCATGGCTCGACTCCCTCTCGCGCGGCTCGGACTCTCGTTGGTCAAGTATGACAGTCCACGCGGATTACCTGTCTGTGCAATTACCAGGCCTGGCCCTGACGCCGCCGGGGGGTGTAGGAGGGGAACCCGGCGTGGATGGCTGAGGGCGGCGCAGGGAGGGAGAAGCGACGCGCGCGGTGGCGCGGACGCGGAGCGCGCGGGAACAGCAGCTCAGCGCGGGCCCCACCGGCCGCCCGCAGCGCCGCAGCGCGGGCAGGAACAAGCCACGCGCGCGGTGGCGCGGACGCGGAGCGCGCGGAAATGGCAGCCGAGCGCGGACCCCACCGGCCGCCCGCAGTGCGAGCGTGCGGGAGGGCAACGCGCGTGGCGGCAACCACCCGTCGCACGCGGGAACGGGAGCCCGGCCCCGGGCCCACCGGAGGGGTTGCCGCTATGGCCCTCGATGTGGCTGGGTGTCTCCCGGGGGCGTCGGCGTTGGCGGAGGTCGGGGTGGCGCCTTCGTCATGCGGGTGCCTCGGGTGGGGTCCAGGCGGCTTGGCAGAGGGCTGTGGCGAGGGCCTCCGTGTAGTGGGCGGCGGCCAGCCAAGTGGTGGTGAACGTGCGGTGGTCGTCGGGGATCACTCGGCCGAACACGTCGCGGCGGTGGTCGGTCGCGGCTGTGCGGAGGGCGTCGAGGAGGTCGGCGGCGGTGGCAAGGCCGGCCTCGCGCAGCCGGGCGCCGTCGGTCGCGGTCGTGGTCGGGCTTGGGGCCAGGACGTTCCGGCCGGAGGTGACGGCCTGCTCGATCCGGCGGGTGAGCAGGTGCGCGGGCGGGTCGACGGGGGCGTCGGACGGGTCGTCGGGGCTGTCCGGGACGGCGCTGGTCGCGGGGACGTCGGCGGCCTGGAGGCGTTCGAGGCCCAGGTTGACGCGGCCGGCCCGGTCGGCGGGGAGGGCGAGCGTCGGGGCGCCGGCGCCGACCTCGGCCTCGGGTGTGCCGATCGCGAGCAGGCGCAGTTCGGGGCGGGCCGCGCGCTCCAGGCGGCCGATCACCCGCAGTCGCAGGCCCGGTGCGGCGGCGAGCAGGGCCAGGTTCCCACGGTGCGCGAGCCCCGGATGGTCGTGGGCGGCGCGCAGGGCGACCACCGGGCCGTCCTCTCCGCAGCGGGCCAGGAGGCGCGGTGCTGCCCCGGGGGCGTCCGCCGTGGGGCCGGCGCTCGTCGGGCCCAGCAGGGTGACGTCCAGGAAGAGGAGGTCGCTCCCGGCCGGGCGCGTCTCGTAGGGGACGGCCTGCGCCGCGAGGGCGCGCCGCACTTGCGCGGCCACCGGTTCGGCCCAGAGGGCGGCGGCGGGCTCCGCCGTCCACGCCGTGCCCGTGGCACGGAC
>NZ_JBFBDY010000104.1:0-18391 GCF_040683475.1 Kitasatospora sp. NPDC093558
GGAACCGTCCGGGCCCGCGGCCTCGTCGTGGTGCCTGGTGGAACGATCTAGGGAGGGCACGTGAGGTTCGGCTCCGGGATAGCTGGGCTGCTGCGGCGCCGGGCCGGGCAGTGGGCGGTGCGGCTGCGGCGGCGGCGGGCCCAGCGCAGGATCTACCAACTTGCCGTCCTCTTCTGTGCGGTGGCGCTGGCTCCGATCTCGTGGCTGTGGCTCACGGCGGGGGACCGGGTGGGCACGGTGGAGTCCGCGCCGTCGGCGCCGGTGGCGGTCGTCTTCGGGGCCGGGCTGGACCGCGGTCAGCCGACGCCCTATCTGGAGCACCGGCTGGTGGGGGCGCTGGACCTGTACCGGGAGGGGAAGGTCCAGGCGATCCTGGTGACCGGCGACAACGGGCGGGTGGAGTACAGCGAGCCCGACGCGATGTTCCGCTACCTCGTCGACCACGGCGTCCCGGAGGGGCGGGTGGTCCGGGACTACGCGGGCTTCACCACGTGGGACTCCTGCACCCGGGCGCACCGGATCTTCGGGGTGGACCGCGCGGTGCTGGTGAGCCAGGACTTCCACGTCCGGCGGGCGCTGGCGCTGTGCGAGGCGGCCGGGATCGACGCGTACGCCGTCGGGGTGCCCGAGCTGCACGACGTGACGTGGCTGTACGGCGGCCTGCGGGAGATCCCGGGGGCGGGCAAGGCGGCGCTGAGCGCCTGGATGCGGCCGGACCCCGTGTTCCTCGGGCCCGCGGAGGACGGGATCCCGAAGGCGCTGGCGCAGGCCGCCAAGCGGTAGCGGCGGGGTAGCGGCCGGGGCTCGGCCGGGTTCGTACGCACTGTCGGACCCGTGCGGCATGATCGGCGGGTGCGATCACTGCCGAGCATCATCCACCTCGACATGGACGCCTTCTTCGCGGCGGTGGAGCAGGCGGCCAAGCCGAGCCTGCGCGGCAAGCCGGTGATCGTCGGCGGAGTGGGCGGGCGTGGGGTCGTCTCCACCGCGTCGTACGAGGCGCGGAAGTTCGGGGTGCATTCGGCGATGCCGACGGCCCAGGCGCGCCGACTGTGTCCGAACGCGGCCTTCCTGACCGGGCGGTTCGAGGCGTACCGGCAGGTCAGCGACATCGTCATGGGCCTGCTGCGGGAGCTGTCGCCGCTGGTGCAGCCGCTGAGCCTGGACGAGGCGTTCGTCGATCTGGAGGCCGGCCCGTACGGTCCTGCGCTGGCCGAGGCCGACCACGCGACGGGGGAGCGGCTGGTGCTCGCGCTCGCGGAGGACCTGCGGGCCGACATCCGACGGCACACCGGGGTGACCGGGTCGGTCGGGGCGGCCGGGTCCAAGCTGATGGCGAAGATCGCCTCCGAGCGGGCCAAGCCGGACGGGCTGGTGCTGATCGAGCCCGGGCAGGAGCGGGCCGTGCTCGGCCCGATGCCGGTGCGGGCGTTGCCCGGGATCGGGCCGGCCACCGAGCAGGTGCTGCGGCGGGCTGGGCTGAGCACGGTGGCCGACCTCGCGGACGCGGGGGAGGCGGAGCTCGTCCAGCTGCTCGGCAAGGCCCACGGCAGCGGCGTGTACGCCATGTCGATAGGGCTCGACGACCGGCCCGTGGTGGCCGACCAGGACGCCAAGTCGGTGTCGGTGGAGGACACCTTCGAGGTGGACCTGGCCGACCGGGACCGCGTGCTGCGCGAGGTCGAGGTGCTGGCCGCGCGGTGTGTGCGGCGGCTGCGGGCGGCCGGGCGCTCGGGTCGGACGGTGGTGCTCAAGGTCCGCCGCTTCGACTTCTCCACCCTCACCCGTTCGGAGACGCTGCGCGGGCCGACGGACGACGAGACGGTGATCACCGAGACGGCGCGCCGGCTGGCCTCCCAGGTGGACATCACCGGCGGGGTGCGGCTGCTCGGCGTCGGCGTCTCCCAACTCGCGGACTACACCCAGGAGGACCTGTTCGCCCAGGCCGTCCGGGAGGAGGCCGCGCTCGAACACGCCGGGGAGGAGAGCGAGGCCGCGGAGGAGCCGGAGGCGCCCTCCGTGCGGCGCTGGATGCCCGGGCAGGACGTCCACCACGCGGAGTACGGGCCGGGGTGGGTGCAGGGGAGCGGTGTCGGGCGGGTGACCGTGCGGTTCGAGACGCCGTGGAGCGAGCCGGGGCGGGTGCGGACCTTCTCGGTGGACGACCCCGACCTGGCGCCGTCGCGGCCGTTGCCGCTGGTCGAGGGGGAGGACTGGGGCGGCCGGCAGGTCGGCGACGGGGGCGACGACGGCGAGGAAGAACATGGCTGAGAACGCGCTGCGGCCCCACCTGGAAGGGGAGTACCAGATGGGGCCGCGTTCCGTTGCCGGTCCTCGGGCGGTCGCGATGCCCTCCCGACCGTGTGAGGACCGAGCCCCCGCGCCCTGTCCCTGAGCGCGGGGGCGGACGCCTCGTCAGGCGTCGGTCTTGACCAGCTTGTCGCTGGGGGCCTGCCCGGCCGGGGCACCGGAGGCGGTGACCGCGGGGACGGACTTGACGGTGCGGATCAGGAACGGGACGACACCGGCGATGATGCAGACCACGGCAGTGGTCCAGAACGCGTGCTTGTAGGCGTCCAGGGTCGGCAGCTGCACCGGGATCTTGATCGGGAGCTTCATGGTGTCGCCGGTCAGGATGGCGGTCATGACGGCGGTGCCGATCGCGCCGCCGACGGTGCGCAGCACCGAGTTCATGCCGTTGGCGATGCCGCTCTGCTCGACCGGGACGGCGCCGTTGATGTACGCCGGCATCGCGGCGAAGGCGAGGCCGATGCCGAGGCCGAAGATGGCGGAGGCGGTGTAGATGTCGCCCTCGTGGCTGTGACGCAGCGCCAGGTAGGCCATCGCGACGGCGCCGAGGACGCCACCGAGGACCAGCGGCAGACGCGGGCCGCGGCGGGCGATCAGCATCGCGCCGACCGGGGCGGCGACCATCGAGCCGATCGCGGACGGCAGCAGCATGACGCCGGCGTGCAGCACGGTGGCGGTGAAGCCGTAGTGGGCCAGCTTCTCGGGGGTCTGCGAGAAGTTGCTGATGACCATGAACGAGCCGTACATGCCGAAGCCGATCAGCAAGCCGGCCAGGTTGGTGAAGGCGACCGCGGGGCGGGACATCATGCTCAGGTCCACCAGCGGGTGGGCGACCTTGACCTCGATGACGCCCCAGATCAGGGCGACCACGGCGGCGACGGCGAACAGGCCCAGGGTCTTGGTGGAGGTCCAGCCCCAGTGGTTGCCCTGGCTGACCGCGACCAGCAGGGCGGAGAGCCAGCCGGCCAGGGTGAGGGCGCCGAGCGGGTCGGCGCCGCCCTCCTTGTCGGTCACCGGGTCGGTCGGGACGCGGAAGGCGACCAGGGCGACGGCGATCAGGCCGAAGACCAGGCCCATCCAGAAGATCGACTTGTAGTTCCAGTGCTCCAGCAGGAGACCGGTGGCGACCAGGCCGAGGCCGGAGCCGACGCCCATCGAGGCGCTGATGGCGGCGACGCCGCCGGTCACCTTCTGCTTGGGCAGCTCGTCGCGGACGATGCTGATCGCCAGCGGCATCACGCCACCGCCGGCGCCCTGCAGGACGCGGGCGACGATCAGCAGGCTGAACGAGTGGGTGCTGACGGCGAGCGCCGAACCGGCGACCAGACCGGCCAGCGAGATCAGCAGCATCGGCTTGCGGCCCCGGAGGTCGCCGAAGCGGCCCAGGAGGGGAGTCAGCACGGCGGCGGAGAGCAGGTTGGCGGTCATCAGCCAGGTGATGTTGGAGCCGGAGACGTCCAGTTCCTTGGCCAGTGACGGCAGGATCGGGACGACCGCGGTCTGCACCACGCTGAACGACAGCATCGCCAGGATGAGGGCCGGCAGGACCCGGGTGCTGCTCTGCTTCTCGGCCGCGGTGGTGGGCTGTGGTGCCTCACTCACGGTTGCTTCCTCCCGTACATAGTGAATGAACTGAAATAACCATGCAGGGAGATACTTCAGAGTGTCAAATATCGAGTGGTTAAGGTTTGGCAAAGGGGGAGCGGCGGGTGGGGGTTGGGGGGCGCCTGCGGCGGGCTGGGGGTGGGGGGTGGGGTGGAGTGGTGGGGTTTGGCAGAGGGGGAGCGGCGGGTGGGGGCGGGGGCGTCTGTGCTGGGTGGGGGGTGGTGGTCGGGGGCATGGGAAAGGCTCCCGGTGGGGGCCGGGAGCCTTTGAGGGGGTTGCTCAGGAGAGGGGGCGGAGGGAGGCTCCGTTGGGGGTGGGGGTGCCGTTGGGGGTGGCGGGGGTGTCGTCGTGGATCTCGACGTTCTCGCGGCGGAGTTCGTCGTGGATGACCTCTTCCGCCGTGTAGCGCTCGACGACGAGGCGGACGCGCTCGACCGGGGCGAGGTACTTGCGGACCACCGGGCGCTCCTCGCGCAGGGTCACCTCCTCCACCGCCTCGGCGATCTCCTTGTCGGTGAGGGCCGCCCGCTCGGCGTCGCCCACCGGCATCCGCTCCACCCGGACCCGCTCGCGGACCACCGGGACTCGGCGCTCGACCTGCTCGCTCGTCACGTACTTGCGCAGCTTCGCCGTGCCCAGCACGTGCCACTCGGTGGTGATGTCCAGCCGCTCCTCGCGGCAGGTGATCTCGACCGGGCCGCTGGGGGCGGACGGGGCCTCGGTCGCCGGCGCGGCCTGCGGCTTGGGCTGGACGCTGGGCTGGGCCGTGGGCTGGACGGCGGGGGATGGTGCGGTCGTGGTCGGGGCCGCCAACGGGGCGGCGGCGGGCGCGGGGGTGCTGAGGGTCCGCACGTTGGCCTCCGTGGCGGTCGTGGTGGGAGCGGTGGTGAGGGTGGTCGTGGTCATGGGGGCGACCGTCGTGGTGGTGGTGGCGGCCGCGGTGGTGCCGAAGTCGAGGTCGGGCTTCGGGGGCCCGGCGTCGCCGTTCGTCGGCCGGCCGTTCACGGGGGTGTCGAGGCCGTAGTAGCGGTAGAGCTGGAGCTCCTGGGCCGGCGACAGGTGCTGGCCGACGCCGAAGTCCGGCGAGTCCTTGACCAGCGACTTGTCGTACGGCACGCGGAGCTCGTCGCCGGAGAACTCGCTCGTGGTGAGCGGGACGAAGGCGTCCCGGCCGAAGATGCCGGTGCGGACGGCGGCCCACTCCGGCCGGCCGGTGGCGTCGTCCAGGTACACCTCGTCGACGGTGCCGATCTTGTCTCCGTTGCGGTCGACCGCCTTGTGGCCGATCAGGTCGCGGGGGTCGATATCGGTTTGCACTCTTTCCTCCAGTGCGCTGCGCCTGCGGAACGCCCGCAGGACGGCGGCCGGAGCACCCGAACCGTCCGCCACTTCACACCAAAAGCCATCAACCGGACGGCCGCGAGCGGGGTGCGGCCGGACGGGCTGCGGGGTGGGCCGTTCGGGGGACGCGCGTAGACCCCGAGTGACCGGACACACCCGTGATCGAACGGGCTCCCGCTGGTACCCTGGGCCCCGACCGCCGAGCCCGCTCGGGAGAGTCCCCGAAGGCGAAAACCGCTGGTCGGGGCGCCGAAGGAGCAACTCCTCCCCGGAATCTCTCAGGCATCCGTACCGTGTGGGATAGGTCACTCTGGAAAGCAGGGCAGGACCGCCGGCGAGGGAGCCGACGGCCACCACCCTCACCGACGGTGCAAGCCGGCGGGGCGCCCACGGCGCGCCGTGCGGGCGAAGCTCTCAGGTCCCGATGACAGAGGGGGAGGCCTGTCGGGTCCGCCCGCCAGCAGGCCCACCCGCTGTCCGCAGCGGTGCAGGCCGACCGGCGTGCGTACCCCCGCCGGTCCGTGACCAGGAGGCCTCGACCACCATGAACGCCCAGTCGAACGCGGGACGCCCGAGCGGCGCCGTCACCCTCACCGAGCTCGAGCAGGCCAGCCCCTTCGAGAACCGCCACATCGGCCCCGACGCCGCCGCGCAGGAGAAGATGCTGGCCCAGGTCGGCTACGGCTCGCTGGACGAGCTCGCCGCCACCGCCGTGCCCGAGGCGATCCGTTCCATCACGGGCCTGGACCTGCCCGCCGGCCGCAGCGAGGCCCAGGTCCTCGCCGAGCTGCGCGAGCTGGCCGGCCGCAACCGGGTGCTCCAGCCGATGATCGGCCTGGGCTACTACGGCACCTTCACCCCGCCGGTGATCCTGCGTAACGTCCTGGAGAACCCGGCCTGGTACACCGCGTACACCCCGTACCAGCCGGAGATCTCGCAGGGCCGCCTGGAGGCGCTGCTCAACTTCCAGACCCTGGTCTCCGACCTGACCGGCCTGCCCACCTCGGGCTCCTCGCTGCTCGACGAGGGCACCGCCGCCGCCGAGGCGATGGCGCTGGCCCGGCGCGTCACCAAGGTCAAGGGCGGCGTCTTCCTGGTCGACGCCGAGACCCTGCCGCAGACCATCGCGGTGATCAACACCCGCGCCGTGCCGACCGGTGTCGAGGTCGTCGTCGCCGACCTCTCCGCGGGCATCCCGGCCGAGATCGCCGAGCGCGGCGTCTTCGGCGTGCTGCTCCAGTACCCGGGCGCCACCGGTGTCGTGCGCGACCTCACCCCCGTCATCGAGCAGGCCCACGGCCTCGGCGCGATCGTCGCGGTCGCCGCCGACCTGCTGGCGCTGACCCTGCTCAAGTCGCCCGGCTCGCTCGGCGCCGACATCGCCTGCGGCACCTCGCAGCGCTTCGGCGTGCCGATGGGCTTCGGCGGCCCGCACGCCGGCTACCTGTCGGTGCGCGCCGAGTACGCCCGCTCGCTGCCCGGCCGCCTGGTCGGCGTCTCCGTCGACTCGGACGGCAACCGCGCCTACCGCCTGGCGCTGCAGACCCGCGAGCAGCACATCCGCCGCGAGAAGGCCACCAGCAACATCTGCACCGCCCAGGTGCTGCTCGCCGTCATGGCCTCGATGTACGCCGTCTACCACGGCCCGGACGGCCTGGCCGACATCGCCCGCCGCACCCACCGCTACGCCGCCGCCCTCGCCGAGGGCCTGCGGGCCGGCGGCGTCGAGCTGCTGCACGGCGAGTTCTTCGACACCGTGACCGCCGTCGTCCCGGGCCGCGCCGCCGAGATCGCCGCCGCCGCCCGCGCCAACGGCATCAACGTCTTCCAGGACGGCGAGGACCGGATCTCGGTCTCCACCGACGAGACCACCACCCGCGAGCACCTGGCCGGCGTCTGGGCCGCGTTCGGCGTGCCCGCCGTCGAGGCCGCCGAGACCGCCGAGGCGCTGCCCGCCGCGCTGCTGCGCGAGGACGAGTACCTCACCCACCCGGTCTTCCACAGCCACCGCTCGGAGACCGCCATGCTGCGCTACCTGCGCCGCCTGTCGGACCGGGACTACGCGCTGGACCGCGGCATGATCCCGCTGGGCTCCTGCACCATGAAGCTCAACGCGACCACCGAGATGGAGCCGGTGACCTGGCCGGAGTTCGGCCAGCTGCACCCGTTCGCGCCGATCGACCAGGCCCAGGGCTTCCTGACCCTGATCCGCCAGCTGGAGCAGCAGCTGGTCGAGGTGACCGGCTACGACGCCGTCTCGATCCAGCCGAACGCCGGCTCGCAGGGCGAGCTGGCCGGCCTGCTGGCCGTCCGCGCCTACCACCACGCCAACGGCGACACCCAGCGCGATGTCTGCCTGATCCCGTCCTCCGCGCACGGCACCAACGCGGCCTCGGCCGTGATGGCCGGCATGCGGGTCGTCGTGGTCAAGACCCTCGTCGACGGCGACGTGGACGTCGAGGACCTGAAGGCCAAGATCGAGCAGCACCGCGACAGCCTGTCCGTGCTGATGGTCACCTACCCGTCCACCCACGGCGTGTACGAGACCGAGATCACCCAGATCTGCGCCCTGGTGCACGAGGCCGGTGGCCAGGTGTACGTGGACGGCGCCAACCTGAACGCCCTGGTCGGCCTCGCCAAGCCGGGCAAGTTCGGCGCGGACGTCTCGCACCTGAACCTGCACAAGACCTTCTGCATCCCGCACGGCGGCGGCGGCCCGGGCGTCGGCCCGGTCGGGGTGCGCGCCCACCTGGCGCCGTACCTGCCGAACCACCCGCTGCAGGAGGAGGCCGGTCCGGCCACCGGTGTCGGCCCGATCTCGGCGGCGCCGTGGGGCTCGGCGGCGATCCTGCCGATCTCCTGGGCGTACGTCCGGCTGATGGGCGGCGAGGGCCTCAAGCACGCGACCCAGGTCGCCGTGCTGAACGCCAACTACATCGCCAAGCGCCTGGCCCCGCACTTCCCGGTGCTCTACACCGGTCCCGGCGGGCTGGTCGCGCACGAGTGCATCATCGACCTGCGTCCGCTCACCAAGGAGACGGGCGTGACGGTGGACGACATCGCCAAGCGCCTGATCGACTACGGCTTCCACGCGCCGACGATGTCGTTCCCGGTGGCCGGGACGCTGATGATCGAGCCGACCGAGTCCGAGGACCTGCACGAGATCGACCGGTTCTGCGACACGATGATCGCGATCCGCGCCGAGATCGAGAAGGTCGGCTCGGGCGAGTGGGCCGCCGACGACAACCCGCTGTGCAACGCCCCCCACACCGCCGCCACGCTGGCCGGTGACTGGGCGCACGGCTACTCGCGCCAGGAGGCCGTCTTCCCGGCCGGCGTGAACCCGGCGGACAAGTACTGGCCGCCGGTCAGCCGGATCGACGGCGCGTACGGCGACCGCAACCTGGTCTGCTCGTGCCCGCCGCTGGACGAGTACGGCGTCTGATCCTGCCCCGGCAGGTGTGACTGGCAGGGCCCCGGCGGGATGATCCGCCGGGGCCCTGCCCCGTTCGTGGGCTGCCCCCGCGCTTTGGTGGTGGTGCGTGCGTACGGTCGGACCGCGAGGTCAGGCCGCGTGGGCGACCGGGCGGCGCGGCGCGATCACCCGGCCGTCGGGCAGCAGCTCTCCGGTGTCCTCGAACAGGAGGACGCCGTTGCAGAGCAGGCTCCAGCCCTGCTCCGGGTGGCAGGCCACCGGCACGGCCGCCTCGCGGTCCTCGGACTCGGCCGACGGGCACTCAGGACGGTGCTGGCACATACGTACCCTCGCTTCGCTCTGCGATCCTCCCCGTGGGGCGGTCGCCGACGGCGTGCCGTCGGGAACCGCCGCGCAGTCGGATCCTGTCCGCGCGCCGACCAGGTGTTGAGCGGCGCTCAAGTGGGTAGGACAGGTGGTCCTTCCACGCTGGTTCCCAGTGTCGGCATCTACGGACGCGCGCGCAGCGATTTCGTGACATGCGCCACAACTCCCGGGCAGAGATCACCCGTTCAGGTGGGCTCAGCCGGGAATGACGCACAAACGGGTCAGGCGCAAGGTGACCCGTCGGGGCCATGGACGGTGACCCGTTCGGGTGAGTGAGGGGTCCGGGGAAGCCCGGGGTAGGGGGGAGCGGCAGGGGTCCGCGGGTCAGGAGGTGCCGAGGAGCAGCGGCTTGACGAGCGGGGCGCGCGCGAGCAGCGGGAGGAGCTCGGCGGCCGGGTACGCGCGGTGCGCGGTGACGCCGAGCGGCGCCGGGGCGAGCGGGATCAGCAGGTCGGCGGCCGGGCCGGCGTCGGGGCTGTGCAGCCACAGCGCCGTCGCGTACTGGCCGGGGAAGGTCAGCAGGCGGGGCTGGTGGCGGACCCGGGAGCCCTGTGCGAGCTGCCAGGCCTGGCGCAGCGCCCGGACGGTGGAGTCCAGGTAGGGGCCGGCGGTGAAGTGGGAGAACGTGTGGCCCTCGATGTCCAGCACCACCTCCGCGGCGGCGGCCACGTCGGCGCCGTCCTTGATCAGGAAGCGCCAGCCCGTCCGCCGGGCGGCCGTGAGCTCGGGGCGCGGGCCCTCCAGGACGTGGACGGCGAGCGGGTGCGCGGGCAGCAGGGGGCCGGCCGGATGACGCAGCGCTGCGGCGGCGGGCTGGCGCAGCGCGGTCTCCGAGTCGAGTGCGGCGAGGACCGCGCGCAGGGCGCTCGGCGGGGGTTGCGGGGTCTGCAGAGTCATGGCGAGGTCGCCTCTCCGTGTGAGATCGGCGTGCGAGTGCGGCATACCGGCGTGGCGCGGTGTGTCATCGGTGACGGGACCTGGCCGTGTCCGGTTGTGCAGGATCGCGGAGCCGGCGCGGTCGCCGCCCTCGACGAGGGCCTCGGGGCGGGGAGCGGACCGGCCGGAGCGCAGTGCGAATTCTATCGAACAGGTGCGCAGGGTGACCTGTTTATCACAGGCGGTGGCCGCGGGCAAGTCGGCAGATACTCTGAATAGTCGTCAGTTTCCTTGCATTGCAAGCCCGTACGCGCCTTCGGGTATCGATCTTCCGGGTGGGCATGATGTCTGGCACGGTCGGTCGGGCCGGCGGCTCAGGAGGAGGGGACCATGGGCGAGAAGGTCGTGGCGACGCGAGCGGACCTGGCGGACCGGCAGCTGTACCGGCGAAAGCTCCAGGCCTGTCTCGACGCGCTCGGTCGGATGCTGCGCGAGGACCGCTTCGACCGGCCGCGCGCGGTGATGGGCGTGGAGATCGAGCTCAACCTGGCGGACGAGCAGGGACTGCCGGTGATGCGCAACGCGCAGGTGCTGAGCTCGATCGGCTCCAGCGACTTCCAGACCGAACTCGGCCGGTTCAACATCGAGGTGAACATCGCGCCGCACCGGCTGGGCGGGCACGTCTTCGAGGAGCTGCGCGAGGAGATCGACACCGGGCTGCGCTACGCCGACCGGCGGGCGGCCGAGGCGGGCGCGCGGATCGTCATGGTGGGCATCCTGCCGACGCTGGAGCACGACCACACCGGGCTGGACGCGATGTCCCACAACCAGCGGTACAGCCTGCTCAGCGACCAGATCCTGGCCGCGCGCGGCGAGGACATCTCGCTGGACATCGAGGGCGTCGAGCGCCTCCAGCTGGAGTCGATCACCATGGTGGCGGAGGCGGCGGCGACCTCGCTGCAGCTGCACCTCCAGGTGACGCCGCAGCGGTTCTCCTCGGTGTGGAACGCGGCGCAGGCGATCTGCGGGCCGCAGCTCGCGCTGGGTGCCAACTCGCCGTTCCTGTTCGGGCGGGAGTTGTGGCGCGAGACCCGGCCGGTGCTGTTCCAGCAGGCCTGCGACACCCGTTCGGCGGAGCTCAAGGCGCAGGGCGTACGCCCGATCACGTGGTTCGGCGAGCGCTGGGTGGACTCGGCGTACGACCTCTTCGAGGAGAACCTGCGGTACTTCCCGGCGCTGCTGCCGATCTGCGACGACGAGGACCCGCTGAAGGTGCTGGCCTCCGGCGGCGCGCCCCGGCTGGCGGAGATGCGGCTGCACAACGGGACGATCTACCGGTGGAACCGGCCGGTGTACGACGTCAGCGGCGGCGTGCCGCACCTGCGGGTGGAGAACCGGGCGCTGCCGGCCGGGCCGACCGTCGCCGACACGCTGGCGAACGCGGCCTTCTACTACGGGGTGGTGCGGGTGCTGGCCGAGCAGCCGCGGCCGGTGTGGACCAGGCTGCCGTTCGACCGGGCGGACGAGAACTTCCGGCAGGCGGCGCGGTACGGCGTCGACGCCGTCTTCCAGTGGCCGCGGTCGGGCCGGGCGGGGCGCGGCGGCGGGCTGACCACGGTGTCCGCGGTCGACCTGGTGCTGGGCGAGCTGCTGCCGATGGCGTACCAGGGGCTGGACGCGTGGGGCGTGGAGCCGGCCGACCGGGACCGCTACCTGGGGATCATCGAGCAGCGGTGCCTGCGGCGGACCAACGGCGCGTCCTGGCAGAGCGCGACCTTCCACCGGCTGCGGGAGCAGTACGGGATGGACCGGCCGGCGGCGCTCGCGGCGATGACCCGGCGGTACATCGAGCACATGCGGGGCGGCGAGCCGGTGCACACCTGGCCGGTGGGGTAGGCGCCTGCGGGCGGGGGGGATCGGCGGTTGGATCGTCCGGCCGCTGTGTCAGGATGATCGCTCCGGTGGTCGGCCGACGGCCGGAGGCCTGATCGCCGCACTGGAGCCCGCCCGTGACCACCGTCCCGACCGAACCGGAGACCGCGCGGCCGACGCGCCGCCTGCTGGGCGCCGAGCTGCTGATCGTCCTCGGGCTGTCGCTCGGGGCCAGCGGCATCCGGGCGGTGATCGACTTCGCGGGCTCGCTCACCGCGCCGCTCTCGATCGGCGAGCAGGTCGCGACGCTGAACGCCTCACAGGCGCCCAAGCGGCCCTGGCTCGACCTCGCGTTGCAGCTGTACTACATCGGGCGCGGGCTGATGCCGGTCGTCCTGGTCGGCTACCTGTTGGTGCGCGAGGGCGCCGCGCTGCGGGTGCTGGGCTTCGACCTGCGGCAGAAGCTGCGGGACCTGGGGCGCGGCGCGGTCGTCGCCGCCGTGATCGGCGGGTCCGGGCTGCTGCTGTACCTGGCCTCGCAGGCGGCCGGGTACAACCTGAAGGTGGCGCCGTCGGGGCTGCCGGACGTGTGGTGGCGGGTGCCGGTGCTCGTCCTCTCGGCGTGGCAGAACGCGATCCTGGAGGAGGTCGTCGTCCTCGGCTACCTGCTGCGCCGGCTGGGGCAGTTGGGGTGGTCGTGGCCGGCGGCGGTGGTCGCGAGTTCGGTGCTGCGCGGCTCGTACCACCTGTACCAGGGGGTCGGCGGGCTGGTCGGCAACATGGTGATGGGCGCGGTGTTCTGCCTGGCGTACCGGCGGTGGGGGCGGGTGATGCCGCTGGTGATGGCGCACGCGCTGATCGACACGGTGGCCTTCGTCGGGTACGCGGTGCTCGCCGGGAACGTCAGTTGGCTGCCGACCCCTTGACCGGGTTGGCGGAGAGCCGGGCCAGGGCGCGCGGCGGGCGGGAGAGGAGGCGGTCGACGTGGCGGCGTTCGAGGCCCTGGCCGGGGTCGATGGGCAGGAGGACGCGGTCGCGGCGCCACAGCGAATTGCGCACCAGGCGCCCGGGGATGACGTCGTCCACCCAGGCGAACGGACGGCCGTCGGCGTAGCGCAGCAGCGGGGCCCACTTGCGGGACGAGAACAGCTGCATGAGGGGGACGCGCGGATCGTCGGGCTGCGGGACGTAGCCGGTGAAGCGGACGAACGGGAGCTCGGGCAGGCCGATCGCGGGGGCGATGTGGGTGTTGGCGTGCTCCTCCCACGTGGTGGCCCACACGAGCTCGTACGTGCCGGCGAGTTCGCGCAGCCAGTCGCCGTGGCGGGCGGAGAGCAGGACCGAGTAGCCGAGCAGGGTGTGGGTGTCGAACCCGGCGTCGGGGTGCGGGCAGACCGGGTTGAGGACGCCGTCGACGTCCAGGAACAGCAGTGGCTTCGGCACCAATGGCCCCCCAGGTGGCGGTGATTGACTCACCACGTCGGACGAACCGCGTGCGCCGGTGGTTGCGCACCGCCGGGCGCACGCGGGGCGCAGGGGGCGCTCGGGGGGCCGGGTGCGGCTACCCGAGGCCGCCTGAGGTGGCTATCCGAGGTGGCCCCGGAGGAAGGTCAGGGTGCGGCGCCAGGCGGTGCGGGCCTGGAGGGCGTCGTAGGTGCCGATCAGGTTCTCGTCGTTCATGAAGGCGTGCCCGGCCGGGTAGAAGTGGATCTCCGGGCGGATGTCGGTGGCCTCGCCGATGCGGGTCGCCGCCTCGTCGACGGCGGTCACCGGGATCGAGCGGTCGTGTTCGCCGAAGTGGCCGAGGACGTGGGCGGTGAGGCCGCGGTAGTCGAAGTCCGGGTCGGGCGGGAGGCCGTAGAAGGGGACGGCGGCGGCCACCTTGTCGCCGGCGCGGGCGGCCAGCAGCAGGGCGAAGCCGCCGCCCATGCAGAAGCCGACCACGCCGACCGCGTCGCCGACGACGCCGTCCAGCGCGAGCAGGTGGTCGACGGCGCCGGCGAGGTCCGTCACGGCGCGCTCGACGGGCAGTTCGCGCCTGAGGCGGGCGGCTTCGGCGCTGTCGTGGGTCGTCGCGCCGCCGAAGAGGTCGGGCGCGAGGACGGTGAAGCCCTCGGTGGCGAAGCGGTCGGCCATGTCGGCGATGTGGGAGGTGAGGCCCCACCACTCCTGCACGACGACGAGGCCGGGGCCGACGCCCTGGGGCGGGCGGGCCAGGTAGCCGTGCGCGGTACGGCCGTTGCTCGGGAAGGTGACGTTCTGCCGGGAGCCGCCGTGGTCAGGCATGGCTTCCTCTCGGTGGGTCGGGCCGTGTGCGGCGGTCGTGGGGAAGGGGAGGGGGAGGGGAGAGGGGGAGGTCGGGTGGGGTCGGGTGGGGTCGGGTGGGGTCAGCCCATTTCCTCCAGGGCGCGGCCCTTGGTCTCCCTGATGCAGAAGGCCACGAACGGGATCGACAGCAGGGCGAAGGCCGCGTAGATCACGTACGTCGCCGAGAGGTTCCAGTCGGCGAGGTCCGGGAAGCTCACGGTGATGGCCCAGTTGGCGATCCACTGGGCCGAGGCGGCGACGGACAGGGCGAGGGCGCGGATCCGGTTGGGGAACATCTCGCCGAGCAGCACCCAGACCACGACGCCCCAGGAGAAGGCGAAGCAGAGCACGAAGACGTGCGCGGCGACCAGGGCGACGGTGGCGTGGGTGTTGTCGAGGGTCGCGGTGTCGCCGGTGCCGTGCCGGTAGGAGAACGCCCACGCGGCGGTGCCGAGCGCGAGCGCCATGCCGATCGAGCCGGCGAGGGCGAGCGGCTTGCGGCCGATCCGGTCCACCAGCGCCATCGCGATCACCGTGCCGATCACGTTGATGATCGAGGTGGAGAGGCTGATCAGCAGCGAGTTGGACTCGTTGATGCCGACCGACTGCCAGAGGAACGACGAGTAGTAGAAGATCACGTTGATGCCGACGAACTGCTGGAACGCCGAGGCGCCGATGCCCACCCAGACGATCGGCAGCAGGCCGAAACGCCCGCCGAGCAGGTCCCGCAGGCGCGGCTTGTGCGCGGACTCCAGGACGGCGCGGATCTCCGCGACCCGGGCGTCCAGGTCGACCCCCTCGCCCTCGACCTCCGTGAGCACCTTGCGGGCCTGCGCCTCGCGGTGGTCGGCGATCAGGTAGCGCGGCGACTCCGGGATGGAGAGCGCCATCAGCCCGTACACGAGGGCGGGGATCGTCTCCACGCCGAGCATCCACTGCCACGCCTGGATGCCGCCGAGGTGGCCGGTGGACGCGCCGCCGGCGGCCTGGTTGAGCCCCCAGTTGGCCAGCTGGGAGACGGTGATGCCGAGCACGATCGCCATCTGCTGGAACGACGCGAGCCGGCCGCGGTACGCCGTCGGGGCGACCTCGGCGATGTAGGTGGGGGCGATGACGGACGCGATGCCGATCGCGACGCCGCCCACCACGCGCCAGGTGGCGAGCACCTGGATGCTCGGCGGGAACATCGAACCGATGCCGCTGATCGCGAAGAGCGTCGCGGCCAGCAGCATCGTGCGGACCCGGCCGAGGTGGTCGGCGAGCCGGCCGGCGACCACCGCGCCGCCGGCCGAGCCGAGCAGCGCGATGGCCACGACGAAGGCCGTCTCGCCGTTGCCCACCCCGAAGTGCTTCTGGATGCCGGTGACCGCGCCGTTGATCACGGCGCTGTCGTAGCCGAACAGGAAGCCGCCCATCGCCGCGGCCGCGGAGATGAACACGACGTGTCCGAGGTGGGCCTCTCCGGTGGTGGACCGGGTGTTGACTGTCGACACGCGCGCTCCCCGAGGTGGACGGGCCCGCCCGGCGGGGGTGGCGGCGTGCGGGGCGCCGGTGCCGTCGGGCGGGCAGGGTACGTCTCACATTCGACCAGCGGCCGGGGGTGGAGGCCCGGTTTCGTGGGCCGATCGGGTGCGGTGGTGTCGGGGTTTCACCGGCGTGTGCGGTGAGCGGTGAGTGGTGTGCGGCGGCGTGCGGTGGCGTGACGCGGGTTCAGCCGGCGGTGCGACGCGGGTTCAGGCGGTGGTGCGGCGTCCGTGGCGGCGCAGCAGCTGGGTGCGGGCCAGGGCGTCTTGGCCGCCGCCGCGTTCGGCGAGGCGGTCGGCGATCGCGTGCTGCTCGTCGGCCGGCTTCTTGTCGTCGTACTTGAACTTGGCGCGCACCTGGAGGACCGTCAGGCGCAGTCCGCGCAGGCCCGGGAGCAGCCTGGAGAACTCGCCCTCGCCCGGGACGACCCGGGTGCCGGGGGTCTCGGGCTGGAAGTGGGCCAGCTGGCGGTTGAGGATCTCCGCCTTCTCCGCCGCCGACTCCACGATCTCCGCCGTGCACTGGAAGTGGACGGACGCGTAGTAACTGGTGGGCGTGCCGGGCTCGCCGCGCCAGTGGCCGGGCGCGAAGGCGTAGCCGTCGGTGACCGCGAGGGTGACGTGCGGGTCGGCCCGGACGGCGGCCAGCAGCGGGTTGGGCGCGGCGAGGTGCAGGAGGATCTCGCCGCGGTCGGCGTCGAGCAGGAAGTGCGTCGGGACCAGGACGGGGCCCTCGTCCTGCCGGCCGTTGGCGGCGAGCAGGCCGAAGTCCCGGCCTTCGGCCAGCCAGGCGCGCCATTCGGCCTCGTCGCCGCGGTCCCAGGAACGGATCAGCATGGGGTGGTTCGCTTCGCTGTGGTGGTGGGTGTGGGCGTGGTGGGTGTGGGCGTGGTGGGTGTGGGCGTGGTGGGTGTGGGCGTGGTGGGTGTGGTGGTGCTGGGTGTGATGGTGCGGTGCCTCGGGTGGTCAGCCGACCAGCTCGCGCAGGTGCGCGGGGAGCGGGACGGTAGTGGAGGCGGCCGGGGCGGGGGTGCCGAAGCCGCTGGTCACGGGGACGACGCCGGCCCAGTGCGGCAGGTCGACGTCCTCGGGCTCGTCGTTGGCGCCGTCGTCGCGGGACTTGGCGGAGACCTCGTCCAGGTCGAGGCGGATCACGGCGGTGGCGGCGAGCTCCTTGGCGTTGGCCGGACGGACCTCGGCCGAGCGGCCCGGGACGGTCTGGTCGACCAGCGCGTCCAGCGCGACGTTCAGCTCCTCCGGGTCGGTGACCTGGTGGGCGGTGCCGTGGGCCACCACCGAGCGGAAGTTGACGGAGTGGTTGAACGCGGACTTGGTGAGCACCAGGGCGTCGACCAGGGTGACGGTGACGCAGACCTTCAGGCCCTCGTCGCCCTTGGCACCGCGCAGCGGGCGGCTGCCGGTGGAACCGTGGATGTACAGGCGGCCGCCGACGCGGGCGTAGACCGTCGGCAGGACGACCGGGGCGCCGTCGGCGACGAAGCCGAGGTGGCAGAGGTAGGTGCTGTCGAGGATCGCGTGGATCGCGTCCCGCTCCCAGGTGGCGCGGTCCTTGTAGCGGGTCGGGGTGGTGCGGGCGGTACGGGCGTAGGTGGTGCCGTCCGGGGTGCTGCTGTCCGACGTAGTGCTGTCCGTGGCGGGGACCGACATGACAAACCTCTATGTACTAGTGCATAATTTGCTTTGTGCTAGGAGACTATCCGCTGAAAGGGCGACGCGCCAGCGAAATCGCGGCCCACATCGAACAGGGCGTCAGCGGCGGGCAGCTCGCGCCCGGAACCGCGCTCCCCCCGCTGCGCGACCTCGCCGCCGAGCTCGGCGTCAACGCCAACACCGTCGCCGCCGCCTACCGGCTGCTCCGCGACCGCGGTGTGATCGAGACCGCCGGCCGCAAGGGCAGCCGCATCCTGCCCCGGCCCGCCCTCACCACCCGCGACCAGATCCGCGTGCCCGTGCCCCCGCACGCCCGCGACCTGTCCGCCGGCAACCCCGACCCGGCCCTCCTGCCCGACCTCGCCCGGGCCCTCGCCGCCGCGGCCGAAGCCGCCCGCGCCGACCCCGTCCTCTACGGGCACCCTTCCGTCGACCCGGGCCTGCTCGCCCTCGCCAGTGCCTCCTTCGAGGCCGACGGCCTGCCCGGTGGCCCGATCGCCGTCGCCTCCGGCTCCCTCGACACCGTCGAGCGCATCCTCGGCACGAGGCTGCGCCCCGGCGACGCGGTGGCCGTCGAGGACCCGGGCTGGGGCAGCCTGCTCGACCTGCTGCCGGCGATGGGCCTGCGCCCCGCGCCCGTCCGGCTCGACGACGAGGGCCCGCTGCCCGACTCGCTCGCCGCGGCGCTCGATGACGGCGCCCGCGCCGTCATCGTCACCAGCCGGGCGCAGAACCCGACCGGCGCCGCGCTCACCGCCGCGCGGGCCGAGGCCCTGCGCGCGGTGCTGGCCGGGCACCCCGGCGTGCTGCTGATCGAGGACGACCACGGGCACGGCATGGTCGACCAGGCCTACTACCCGCTGGCCGGCGCCGGTTCACGGCACTGGGTGGTCGTGCGGTCCGCCGCCAAGGCGTACGGGCCCGACCTGCGGCTGTCCGTGGCCGTCGGCGACCCGGACACCATCGGGCGCGTCTCCGGGCGGCTGCGGCTCGGCGCGGGCTGGGTCAGCCACCTGCTCCAGCGGACCGTCGCCGAGCTCTGGCGCACCGACGCGGCGCCTGTCGCCACCGTGGCCGCCGTCTA
>NZ_JBFBDY010000105.1:0-18297 GCF_040683475.1 Kitasatospora sp. NPDC093558
TGATGCCGATCGTCACCCGGGCCGCCGAAGTGGTCATCCGGCTGGTGCCGGGCACCCTGCGCGAGGCCTCGTACGCGCTCGGCGGCAGCCAGTGGTGCAGTTGCCCGCCGGGCCAGCGCTCGCGCAGCTCGTGCGCGGCGCGCAGGGCGAGGGCGGTCTTGCCGGTGCCGGGTCCGCCGAGCACGGTGACGACCCGTGGCGCGGCGGGAAGGCTCCCGGAGCCCTGCTCCAGCAGCCGCACCAGCTCGGCCAGTTCGGCCACGCGTCCGGTGAAGTCGGCGGTGTCCGGCGGAAGTTGCTCCACCGGCGGCCCGGCGACCGGCACCAGCACCGGTACCGGCGCCGGCGCCGGCTCCCCGGAGGCGGTGGCCCCGGCCAGCCCGGGCGAGTCGTTGAGGATGTCCTGCTGGAGCCGGCGCAGCTGGTCGGACGGCTCCATGCCGAGCTCCTCGACGAGGGCGCGGCGCAGCCGGGTGAAGGCGTCCAGGGCGGCGCTGCGCTGCCCGGAGCGGTGTGCGGCGAGCATCAGCTGCGCCGTGAACCGCTCGTGCAGCGGGTGCCGGGCGGCGAGCTGCCGGAGCTCGCCGACCAGGTCGCGGTGGTGGCCGAGCCGCAGTTCGGCCTCGATCCGCAGCTCCACCGCGCTCAGCCAGCCGTCGTTGACCTGCGGCAGCCTGGCGGCGAGCAGCGGTCCGGGCTCCACGTCGGTGAGGGACTCGCCGCGCCAGAGCCCGAGCGCGGTGCGCAGCATCGCGGCCGCTTCCGCGGCCTGCCCGCCGCCGAGGACGGCGCGGGCCCGGCTGACCTGCGCCTCGAACTCCCACAGGTCGAGCTCGTCGGCGGCCAACCGCAGCAGGTAGCCGCCGGGCAGCGTCTCCAGCCGCCCCTCGCCGGGCGCGCCCAGGTCCGGCGAGGCGTCCTGGAAGGCCCGGCGCAGCTGGTAGATGTACGTCTGGACGGTCTTGCGGGCGAGGCGGGGCGGCTCGTCCTCCCAGAGTTCCCTGATCAGTGCGGAGACCGACACCGGCCGGTTGGCGTGCAGCAGCAGTACCGCCAGCACCCGGCGGGCCATCGGCGCGCTAGGGGTGCGGTCCTGTTCCCCGATGCGCAGGCCGAGCGGGCCCAGCACGGTGACGCGTACGGCTCTCCGGGTGCTGTCCGCGCTGTCGTCGTGCTCCGCACCCGCCCCCGTCAGCGGCATCGATGCCTCCCCCGTCATTCGTGGTCCACCTGGTCGAGGACGGGCGGCCGGTCCGGCCATCCGTCGTTGTGCAGCCGTCGGACGGCTTCCGGCGCGAGGAGGGCGGGCAGCAGGATCTCCCACACGAGGGCGTCCCGGGCGGCGAGGCCCTCGCGGACGTCCGCCGTCGTCGCGGCGCCGGCGATCGTCGCCCACCCGCGCAGGATGGTGCCGAGCAGGACGGCGAGACGGTCCGGGTCCACGTGGGGCAGCAGGTCGCCCTCCTGTGCCGCCCGGTGCAGCAGCGGCACGACCGTGTGCAGCCAGATGGCGTGCCAGGCCGGCTGCGGCGCGTCCCGCTCCAGGCGGGCGGCGGCCCGCACGGTGACGCTCTCGCCGAGCAGCCCGCCGACCGTCCGCGTGGCGCCGATCAGGCCCTCCAGGGCCCCGGCCGCCTCGCAGCTCCGGTCGACGCCTTCGCGGACCTGGCCGGCGGCGGCGTCCACGACGGCCTTGGCCAGGTCGGCCTTGGAGTCGAAGTGGTAGGTGAGGGCGCCGCGGGTGTAGCCGGCGATGGTGCTGATCTCCACGAGCGAGGCGTTCTCGTATCCGTGACCTTCGAAGATGACGGCTGCGGCTCGCACCAGCGCCTCGTAGGTGCGCTGGGCGCGGATCTGGTTGTTCACGGTGTACTCCTCGCCGGGGCGGCAGGGGTCTGCGGGTGGATCGGGTCGGGGTGCCGGGCCGCGGCCCGCGCCTTGCGGACGTCCCGCGGGGCGATGCCGTAGCGGTCGCGGAAGAGCCGGCTGAAGTGCGAGGCGCCGTACAGTCCGGACCGCTCGCCGATGACCGAGACCGGCAGGTGGTCGAGGCCCGGGTCGGCGAGCTCCGCGCGGCAGCGGGCGAGCCGCTGGTCGCGGATCAGACGGGCGGGGCTGGTGCCGTGCTCCTGGAAGAGCTTCTGCAGGTAGCGCAGCGAGACGTTGTGACGGCGGGCCACGGTGACCGGGCTGAGCTCCGGGTCGGCGAGCCGCTCCTTGATGTAGCCCTGGATGTACAGCATCAGGGCCTGGCGCCCGCTCGCCGAGCCCTCGGCGAGGGCGCTCATCCGCTCGGCGAAGAGTGCGGCGACGAGTCCGGCGACGCTGCCGCCGAGCAGTTCGATGGCGGTGTCGACCTGACTCCCGTGCTGCTCCAGCCCGTCGAGCAGGCCGGAGGTCAGCGCGCCGATCCCCTTCTCCCCGCTCCAGGTCTTGCCGGTGAGCTGCCTGGCCTCGGCGGGGGTGACTCCCATCAGGCGGTGCGTCACCATCACCTCCACCATGCGGAACGGCCGCGGCATGACCACCTTGTACGGGCGGGTGCTGTCGAAGCAGATGAGCTGGGAGCCGCTGGCGGTGCCGTAGCGGCCGTCCTGGAAGACCTGGACCTCCCCCTCCAGGAGGCGGCAGATGCGCAGCCTTCCCGGCTGGTCCGGTTCGATCAGGCGTTGCGGGCGCACGAGTTCGTGCGGCCCGCCGGAGACCAGGCAGACCCGGACCTCGCCGAAGCTGTGCTGCTCGGTGGTGCCTTTGAGCTCCTCCGCATGACCCCTCACGATCTGCACGCTGCCGACCTGCGCGTCCCCGGGCGCGGGGAGCGCGTCGGCGGCTGCGGGCCGCCGGTGTCTGCGTCTGTCCTCTAGATCGAGCATGACCTTGGTTACCCCCGTACGTCCGGTCCGGCTGAACGTCACCATTCCAACATACCGGCATGGCGGTATCTAGTTGAATCGGATCCTTCGATGGGTCCGCGGCGCGCCACGCCCCGACCCGCCGGTCGGCCGGCCCGGCGCCGCACCCGCGCCACCACCCCGCGCACTTTCATACGTACACGGAATACAAGGCCGGGAAGTCGCCCCGAAAAGTCGCTTACCGCCGGAAGTAAGGGTTCCGCAAGAGTTCCAGACGGTCGATCACCTCACTTCCCCACAGGTCAGCGAGCCATTAACATGCCGTCACCTATCAATCACTGGGGGGGAACAGCCATGGAAAAGCCGACGTGCCCTTTCGCCATCGACCCGGCCGGGAGCGACGTCCACGGGGAGATCGAGAGAATCCGAAAGGAAGGACCGGCGGTCCGCGTCGAACTCCCGGGAGGCGTGGTCGTCTGGTCGGTCACCGGATACGCCGACATCAAGCGCCTCCTGACGAGCCCTCACGTCTCGAAGGACGCCTACCAGCACTGGCCCGCCTGGCAGGAGGGGCGCATCCCCGCCGACTGGCCGCTCGCCATCTGGGTGTCGGTGCAGAACATGGTCACGGCCTACGGCGCCGACCACACCCGGATGCGCGCGCCCATCGCCAAGGCCTTCACGCGGCACCGGGTCGAGGCCCTGCGCCCCCGCGTCGAGGAGATCACGGCACGGCTGCTCGACGCGCTGGCCGAGCGCCCGGCCGGCGCCGCGACCGACCTCCGCAAGGAGCTGGCGCACCCGCTGCCGCACCAGGTGATCTGCGAACTCTTCGGCGTCCCCGAGCAGTTGCGCGGCCGCCTGCAGACGATCATCAAGGGGTTCTTCGCCACCGACGCCACCCCCGAGGACGCCGTGCGCAACGGCACCGCGCTCTACACCACCATGGCCGAACTGGTCGCGCTCAAGCGGGAGGAGGACGCCGACGACCTCACCTGCGCACTGATCCACGTGCGCGACGACGAGGGGGCCCGGCTCAGCGAGAAGGAGCTCGTCGACAACCTCATCCTGCTGTTCACCGCCGGCTACGAGACCACGGTCAACCTGCTCGACCACGCGGTCCACCTCCTGCTGACCCACCCCGCGCAGCTCGCGCTCGTCCGCTCCGGCGGGGCGAGCTGGGACGACGTCATCGACGAGACCCTGCGCGTCGAGGCGCCCGGGATCCACTCGATCCTGCGGTACGCCGTCGAGGACGTGCCGGTCGGCGACGTGGTCATCCCCAAGGGCGACCCGATCATGATCGCCTTCGGCGCGGGCGGCCGCGACCCGCTCCACCACGGCGACGCGGCCGAACGGTTCGACGTCACCCGCGCCACCCGCCGCGACCACGTCGCCTTCGGACACGGCGTGCACTACTGCCTGGGCGCACCGCTGGCCCGGCTGGAGGCGGCGATCGCGCTGGAAGCGCTGTTCGAGCGCTTCCCGGACGCCGCGCTCGCCCAACTCCCCGGCGGCGAACCGGCGCGGCAGCCCTCCTTCATCTCCAACGGCCACCTGAGCCTGCCCGTGGTGCTCCGGCCCGCCACGGCGTGATGCCGATCTCCTTGTAACGCCAACGGCCCGGCCGGGCACGCGCTCGCGTGTCCGGCCGGGCCGTCCCGTGCACCGGCCCGTCTCAGCCGGCCGATCGCCACCTGTGCGCCAGGGCGCACCGGTACCAGGGCGCACACTCGGCGAACCGCTGCGCGAACCCGGGCCCCGGCGCCACGCCGGTGAGCCGCCACAGCTTCGAACTGTCGTAGTAATGGTCGACGGTCAGCAGCGACAGACGCCGCCGCCACACCTCGGGGTCGACCCCCCGGGCCTGCGCCATCAGTCGCGCGCTGGAGATCTCCCCGCGCGGCTCCGGCAGCTCTAACGACCTTGCGACCGCGGTCACCAGCTCCCTGACCGGCACCGGCTCCGGGTGCGCCGCGTGCAGCACCTGTCCCTGCGGCCACGGCGTGCGCTGCGCCACCAGGGCGACGACGGCGCGGGCCAGGTCCTCCACCGAGATCATCGAGGTGCGGGCGGCGGCCCCGTCCACCCAGTACGGGATCCGGGCGAGCATCTCGGCCACGGTCGGGATCACCCAGGTGTCCCCCTCCCCGTATACGAGGTGCGGCCGCAGCACCGTGCCGCCCGCCGCGAGGACCGCCCGCTCGCCCGCCAGCCGCGTGATGCTGGTGACCGAAGCCGGGTCCTCGGCCAACTCGCCCTCCGCCTCGCCGCGGTGCGCGCCGTCCCGGTAGACGGCCGCGGTGCCGAGCTGGAGGAAGCGCGACACCCCGGCCCGCCGCGCCTCGGCCACCAGGGCCCGGGTCCCCTCGGTGTTGACGGCACGGCAGGAGCGCTCGTCGCCGCCGATCTTCGCCGCGAGGTGGAGCACGGTGTCGACGCCGTCGCAGACTCCGGCCAGCTGCTCGGGCCGGCTCAGGTCCCCGTGCGCCAGGCTCACCTGCCCGTCCCACTCCAGGTCCGCCCCGACGGGGGTGCGGTGCACCAGCAGCCGCAGCCGGACGCCGGGCAGGTCCCGCAGCAGCCGGCGCGCGACCTGGCCGCCGACGAACCCGGTGGCACCGGTGACTAGGATCCGGCCACCCTTCATGACAACTCCTCAGTTCTCTTTCTCACCGGATGAATTGGATGTGCTCGGCAGCGTCGGAGCAGGCCGCCGGGGCGCCCGTCACGCGACGGCGGGGCGGTTACACTCGCCACCATGACCAGCATCAATGGCTTACTTGCCGGCCGGAGCGCACTGATCACGGGCGCCAGCAGCGGCATCGGCCGCGCCGCCGCCCACGTGTTCGCCCGCGAGGGTGCGGCCGTCACCCTGATGGCCCGCCGCGAACCCGAACTCAAGGACTTGGTCGACGAGTTGTCCGCATCGGGCCACCGTGCGCAGTACGCGGCCGGTGATGTGACCCGGACCGAGGACGTCGCCCGCGCCGTGGCCCTCGCGGTGTCCTCCTTCGGCCGGCTCGACGCGGCGTTCAACAACGCCGGCACCGCGGCGGTGCCGACCCCGCTGCACCTGACGGACACCGCGACGTACGACACCCTCATGGACGTCAACGTGCGCGGGGTCTGGAACTGCCTCCAGCACGAGATCGGCGCGATGCTGGAACACGGCGGAGCGATCGTGAACACCAGCAGCACCGCCGGCCTGGTGGCCACCCCCGCCGCCGCGCCCTACATCGCCTCCAAGCACGCCGTGATCGGGCTGACGAAGGCCGCCGCCAACGAGTACGCGGCGCAGGGCATCAGGATCAACGCGATCGCTCCGGGCACGACGAGGAGCGAGATGATCGCCCGATGGCTGGAGCTGGCGCCCGAGATGGAGGAGGCCCTGCGGGCGGCCGCGCCGCTGCCGCACATCGCGGCCCCCGAGGAGGTCGCGCAGGCCGCGGCCTGGCTGCTCAGCGACCGGGCCTCGTTCGTGGTCGGTGCGACCATGCCGGTGGACGGCGGCTGGACGGTCCGCTGACGGCCGTCCGTCCGTGCCCGGCTACGCGCCCGACGGCGACTCGGCCGCGCCGAGCATCCGCCCGTCGACCATGGCCATGAAGACGGACTTCTCGTCCTGCCGGCCGACGACGTGCACCGCGGTGTTGCCCTGGGCGTCGGCCGGCAGCCTCCGCACCTCCAGCACGCACGGCGCGTCGAACTCGACGTACTGCTGGAACAGCACCTCCAGGCCGAGGGGGTAGAAGCCGGGACCGGTCTCGGCGCGGGCCGCCTGGCAGACCGCCTCCAGCAGGACCATGCCCGGAAAGTGGTCGCCCGGGTGGTCGAAGAGCGACCTGTTCGCCCCGTCCGCCCGGAGCTGCCAGGCGCCGTCGCCGCCCCCGGCCGCGAGCACCACGTCCTGCGGGTCGCTGCGATCGACCAGCTTCGGGTCCAGCGGCGCTGCGGCAAAAGACAGTTGACGGTTGATCCGTTCGCCGCGCAGCCGCCGGTAGACGGCGGGCGCGGTAATGCCGAGGCGGCCGCCGCAGGTCGCGACCACCGTCCCGCCGATCCGCAGGACCAGGTGTGCGTGCATGCCGGCCAGCTTGCGGCCACGCATGAGCAGGTCGGTGAAGGTGACGTCCAGCTCCACCTCGGTGTCCTCGCCGGTGGCGAGGAGGTGGTCCGGATGCGATGTCATGCTGACGTCCCACATGACGAAGTGGTGCTCGAGCGGCACGTCGTACTCGGCGTGCGCGAGCAGGATCGACGCCTGCCGGACGGTCTCCACCAGCATCACCGGCGAGTGCCGTCCCGCGACCGGGGCGAAGAACCTGTCCCCCGCGGGCCACCGGGCCGCGACGGTGAAAGCGGCGTCCCCCGTGCGCCACCAGCCGGTCAGCAGGACGTTGGACGAGAGGGTCCGGTGGACCAGTTCTCTGGGTACGGTGCCGGTTCCGCGCAGGGCTGTGCTGCTGTGAGTCATTGATCCCCCATGGATAACGAGGCCTCCAGGGCCAGACGCCTTCCCGTTGCCGCTAACATACATGCATGGCGGTATGTAAGCTAGCGATCATGAGCAGAGAATCGAGGAAGAGTGTCACAGCGTGAACGTTCGGCGCGGACGCGCCGACTCATCATGGAAGCGGCCGGTGCGGTGTTCGCCGAGCGCGGGTACGAGGGCACCGCGATCTCGGAGATCTACAATCGCGTCGGCATGACGAAGGGCGCCTTCTACTTCCACTTCGCCGGCAAGCTGGAACTGGCCCAGGCCGTCCTGGCGAGCCAGGTGGACGAGGAGAGCGGCCCCATCGTGCCGCGCGAGCGCAAGCTCCAGGAGATGTGCGACGCGGGACTCGTCTTCGCGTACCAGCTCGCGAGGGACCCGATGCTCCAGGGCAGCATCCGGCTCTCCCTCGAACCGGGCATCCCCGGGCTCGACCCGCAACTCCCGTTCCGCAGCTGGATCGAGTTCAACCGCGCCGCCCTGACGGCGGCGCACGACAACGACGAGCTCCTGCCCGACCTGGACCTGCCGGCGATCGCCGAGATGTTCGTCGGCTGCTTCTCCGGGCTGCAGCTGCTCTCCCAGGCGATGGACGGACGCCAGAAGCTGGAGGAGCGGGTCGCCTTCTGGCTCTCCCAGGTGCTCACCTCGATCGCCCGCCCCGAGATCCGCGGCGAGATCGACCTCTCGCCCGGACGGGCCGCCGCCGTACTGGCGGAGGCGCAGGCCCTGCACGGCTCCGCCTCCTGACCACACCCGGCAGCGCCTGAGCGGACCCACGAGCGGCCGCCACCATCCACCTGACCGCCGCGACCCGGCCGGCCCGGTGGATGATGGCGGCATTCTCGGCCCACTGAAACATCCACGCATGCCGGTATTTGCCACCGCCACCAAATCTCGCACCGCCCTCACCACCGACCACCGCCCTCACCACCGCCCTCACCACCGCCCGCTCCACCACCGAAAAGAGTCCTGGCATGCAGTTCCAGCACTTGCGCGCCTTCCTGGAGGTCGCCGACGAACTGAGCTTCACGCAGGCCGCACGGAACCTGCACTACGCCCAGTCCAGCGTCACCGCCCAGATCCGCAGCCTCGAAGAAGCCCTCGGCACCCCGCTGTTCGACCGGCGCACACGCCGCGTGGAACTCACCGAGGCCGGCCGTCAGCTGCGCCCGTACGCCGAGCAGATCCTGCGCATCGCCGCCGTCGCCGAGGCCGCCTGCCGCGACGCAGGCGCCGCACGGGCGGCCTGACTCCCCCGGACGGCACGGCCGGATCTCCCCGCGCGTGATTCCGCAAGTTCCGGTGCGCGCCCGAGCCACTACGCACCCCGGAAGCTTCGTAGTGTCCCGGATCGAAGCCGTTTCGCCGCCGGGCGAAACAGCCGGCAGGACGTCCCCGAGGAGCACCCGGGTGGGCACTGCCGACGGCCCCTGCGCATTTCCGTGCGTCCGACACAGAATGAGGCACTGCCAACCATGAACGCTGCCCAATCCCTCAGGCCCCAGCCGGAGACCTGGCGCGGCTTGCCGGCCGCGCAGCAGCCCTCCTGGCCCGACCCCGGCGCACTGCGGACGGTGACGGAGGAACTCGCCGCCCTGCCACCGCTGGTGCTGGCGGGCGAGGCCGACCGGCTGCGCCGGCAGATCGGCGCGGTCGCCCGCGGCGAGGCCTTCCTGCTGCAGGGCGGCGACTGCGCCGAGACCTTCGACGCCCTGACCGCCGACCAGGTCCAGGGCAAGGTGAAGACCCTGCTCCAGATGGCCGCCGTGCTCACCTACGGCACCTCGGCGCCCGTGGTCAAGATCGGCCGGATCGCCGGCCAGTACGCCAAGCCGCGCTCCAAGCCGGTCGAGGTGCGCGACGGCGTCGAACTGCCGGTCTACCGCGGCGACGCCGTCAACGGCCTGGACTTCACGCCCGCCTCCCGGATCCCCGACCCGCAGCGCCTCAAGCGGATGTACCACTCCTCCGCGGCCACCCTCAACCTGATCCGCGCCTTCGCCGGCGGCGGGTACGGCTCCCTGCGCCAAGTGCACGCCTGGAACCAGGACTTCGTCGCCGGCTCGCCGGTCGGCCGGCGCTACGAGCGGCTCGCCCGGGGCATCGACGACGCCCTCGCCTTCGTCGCCGCGTGGGGCGCGGACCCGGGCGACCTCCACTCCACCGAGATCTTCGCCAGCCACGAGGCCCTGCTGCTCGACTACGAGGCGGCCCTCACCCGCACCGACGAGGGCACCGACCTGCCCTACGACACCTCCGCGCACATGATCTGGATCGGCGAGCGCACCCGCCAACTGGAAGGTGCCCACGTCGAGTTCGCCGCCCGGGTCAACAACCCGGTGGCGGTCAAGCTCGGCCCCGGCGTGACCCCGGACGAGGCGCTCGCCCTGGTCGACAAGCTCGACCCGCGGCGCGAGCCGGGCCGGCTGTCCTTCATCATCCGGATGGGCAAGGACAAGGTCCGCGACGTCCTGCCGGACCTGGTCGAGAAGGTCACCGCGAGCGGCGCCCAGGTCGCCTGGATCACCGACCCGATGCACGGCAACACCTTCGAGGCCCCCAGCGGCCACAAGACCCGCCACTTCGACGACATCCTCGACGAGGTCACCGGCTTCTTCGAGGTCCACAAGGCCCTCGGCACCCACCCGGGCGGCATCCACGTCGAGCTGACCGGCGACCACGTCACCGAGTGCGTGGGCGGCGGCAACGGCCTCGCGGTCGCCGACCTGCACCGCCGCTACGAAACGGCCTGCGACCCCCGCCTGAACCGCCACCAGTCGCTGGACCTGGCCTTCCGCGTCGCGGAGCTGTACAGCGAGCGCACCACGGCGGCCCCCACCCCCCTCACCTCCCCGATCGGCATCGCCGCCTGAAACTCCTGCGGCGGCCCGGACCTCCCCCGCCGGGCCGCCGCAGGCGCCTGCGTTTCGACGTTCCCCGAGAACGGTGAATCGATCACAGGTGGATCAAGATTGCCTTTCCATTGCAGTTCCTTGACTCCTGATTGCCTCGATGTGTCGTCATATGTCGATCTTGTCCGTCCATACGATCCGTATGCGAGCTGTCGCAGTGACGGCTTGTCGACAAGGAGTCATAAATGCACAGGCACATGCCGGCCAGGGTGGTGAGCGGCTCACTCGCCCTGGCGGTGGCGGTCTCCCTCCTGGCGGGTTCGGAGGTCGCCTTCGCGGCGGCACCGACGTCGGGCGGGGGCGGCGCGAGCGCTGCCGGAGCCGTGGTCGAGACGGCTGTTGACATACCATCGGCCCGCGTCGCGGCCCGGCTCTCGGGCCGGCGGGTCGAGGCCCTCTCCGAGCGGACCGAGACCTCCACGACGTGGGTGAACAAGGACGGGTCGCTCACCACGGAACTCAGTGCGGGCCCGATCCGCTTCCGGCGCGACGGCGTTCAAGACGAACAAGCCGGCAAGGCCGCAGGGAGCGGCAAGAACACCGGGAAGAACACCGCCGAGGGCAAGGAAGCTTCCGCCGCCGACTGGGTGGACGTGGACCTCGCCCTCCAGGCGGGCGCCGACGGTTCGGTGGCCCCCAAGGCGCACCCCAACGGCCTCAAGCTGGCCGGGTCCGGCGGCACCCGCGCCCGGTCGTACGCCGAGTCGCAGTCCGGCACGGGCGAGGACCGCACCCTGGTCACCCTCGGCCGGGGCGAACAGCAGGTCGAGCTGCAGTGGAAGGGCGGCCTGCCGAGGCCGGAGCTCGACGGCACCAAGGCCGTCTACCGGGACGCCATCAGCGACGGCGCCGCGGACCTCGTGGTGGAGGCCACCCGGACCGGCTTCGAGCAGTACACCGTCCTCAAGCAGCGCCCCAGCGCGGCGGGTTACTCCTACACCATGCCGCTCAAGGCCAAGGGGCTGAAGGCCGAGGCGCAGCCGGACGACAGTGTGGTGTTCACCGACGCCGCGTCCGGCGAGCAGCGCGCCATGCTGCCCGCCCCGGTGATGTGGGACTCCACCGTCGACGACATCGCCGGTGCCCGCAGCCGCAAGGCCAAGGTAGACCTGAAGGTCGTCCAGAACGGCGACGACATCGACCTGGTGTTCACCCCGGACGCGGCCTTCCTGGCCGACCCGCGGACGAAGTACCCGGTGACGGTCGACCCGTCCACCACCGGCCTGGGCAACGTCTTCGACACCTACGTCCAGAAGGGCGAGACGGTCGACTGGTCGGCCGACACCGAGCTCGACCTGGGCAACCCGGGCACCAAGAACGCCGACGGCACCTCGCGCGAGGCCCGTTCCTTCATCACCTGGGACACCGCGCCGATCGCCGACGCGCTGGTGATGAACGCGCAGCTGTCGCTGTGGAACTTCCACGCCGGCAACAGCGACTGCCAGCCGTACGCCTGGGAGGTCTGGGACACCGGCCGGCCGTCCACCGCCTCCCGCTGGAGCGCCCAGCCGTCGTGGAACGCCAAGAAGGCGACCTCGACGGAGACCAGGGGCCGGGACGCCTGCGGCGGTGACGGCTGGGTCAACGCGGACGTCACGAACCTCGTCCAGACCTGGACGTCGGCGAAGAACAGCCTGTCCAGCATCGGCCTGCGCGCGCCGGACGAGGTCAACACCAAGTACTGGAAGCAGTTCAACTCGGCCAACGCGGCGGGCAACGTCCCGAAGCTGACGGTGACGTACAACTACCGCCCGCGCACCGGCACCGACCAGCAGGCCGGGTCGCCGTTCTACCGGGACGCGGCCGGGACGTGGTGGGTCAACTCGACCACCCCGACGCTGCGCGACACCTTCGTCGACCCGAACAACGACAAGGTCGACGGCACCTTCCAGATCTTCGACAACGACACGAACGCGCAGGTCGGCAACGTCCTGGTGTCGCCGTACGTGCCGAGCGGCTCGCCCGCCTCGGTGAAGGTCCCGGCCGGGCTGCTGGCCAACGGCAAGACCTACCGGTTCCGCACGTCGCCGTACGACGGCACGCACTACAACAACACCTGGTCGCCGTGGGCGTACTTCACCGTGGACACCTCGGCGCCCTCCGCGCCGAGCGCGGTGGGTTCGACCGACTACCCGTCGGGCCAGTGGGTCAAGGGCGCCGGACAGAGCGGCGTCTTCACGGTGACCCCGTCGGCCGGCGACCAGAGCGCCCTGGAGTGGACGCTCGACGGCACCAACTGGACCAGGGCCGCCACCGGCGGCACCACCACGCCGGTCGCCCTGACCGTCACCCCGGCCAAGGCGGGCACCAACACCCTCCAGGTGCGGGCGGTGGACCGGGCGGAGAACAAGTCCGAGGCCGTCTCGTACACCTTCCAGGTCGGGGCCGGCGGCGTGACGGCGCCCAACGACGGCACCCGCACCGCCGCCCGCGTCCCGCTGGTCGCGGAGGCGGACGGCAGTAAGTACGACCAGGTCGCCTTCTCGTGGCGGCGCTCCGACGCCGACGCGTGGACGCCGGTCCCGGCCGGTGACGTCGCGGGCGGCGGTACCGCGCTGGGCTCCTGGCCGGTCGCGCTGACCGGCGGGAAGAGCCCCGCGCTGACCTGGAGCGCCACCAGCACCGTCAGCCCGGACGGCACCGTGCAGGTCCGCGCGGACTTCACCGGCCCGAACGGTGCGGCGGTCTCCACCGAGCCGGTCAAGGTCGTCGTCGACCGCAAGGCGGGCGGCGCGGCCACCCGGAAAGTCGGACCGGGCGAGCTGAACCTGCTCACCGGCGACCTGACCGTCCCGGCCACCGACGTCTCGGTGTTCGGCATGACGGTCGGCCGCACCAGCTCCTCGCGCGACCCCAAGGCCGCCGCGAACAAGGACGGCCAGGCGCCGATCTTCGGCCCGAACTGGACCTCCGGCGTCTCCTCGAACGTCTCCGCCTCCTCGTACACCGAGATCCGCAGGACCTCGGCTACCTCGCTCGACGTGGCCACCGCCGAGGGCGGCACGGTCTCCTTCACCGCCAACGCGGCCGGCAACGGCTGGGTGCCCGAGCCCGGCAGCGAGGAGCTGACCCTCAAGGGCTCGTTCGCGGGCGGGGACTTCACCCTCTCCGACACCGAGGGCAGCGTCACCACCTTCGCCAAGGTCGACCCGGCCGCCGCGACCTGGACGGTGACCTCCAGCCTGCTGGACGGCCTGGCGAACACCACCACGACGGTGGTCTCGGAGAAGACCGTGGCCGGCGGGAAGACCCTCGCCCGGCCCAGGTACGTGATCGCCCCGACCTCCGCGGCCACGGCCGCGGCCTGCGCCGCGGACGTCACCACCAAGGGCTGCCGCGTCCTGGAGTTCGTCTACGCCACCACCACGACCACCACCGGCACCGCCAACGCCGACCAGTTCGGCGACTACGCCGGTCAGGTCGTCTCGGTCAAGCTGTGGGCCACCGCCCCCGGCGCAGCCGCGTCCACCGCCACCGACGTCGCCACCTACCGGTACGACACCACCGGCGCGCTGCGCCAGGAGTGGGACCCGCGCCTGGACCAGGCCGCCCGGACCACGTACTGGTACTACGGCGAGCCCGGCCTGGACGGTCAGCTGTCCTGCATCCAGCACGGCGGCAAGACCGCCACCTGCATGGACTACCGCAACGTGCCGAGCAGCCCCGCGGCCGGCGACGGCATGCTCACCAAGGTCCGGCACGACACCCTCGCGCCCGGAACCACCGGCACCGTCAACGGCACCGCCGCCACCGTCGTCGTCTACGGCGTCCCGACCACGGGCCCCAAGGCACCCGAGGACCTCTCCGCCGCGGCCGGTGCGGCCTGGGGCCAGACCGACCTCCCGACCGACGCCACCGCGGTCTTCCCGGCCGACCAGGTCCCCGCGTCCAGCAACGGCGCGGAACTGAACGCGGGCGACTACACCCGGGCGACGATCGGCTACCTGAACGCCTCCGGCCGCCAGGTCGACACCGTCGCGCCGGGCCACCGGGTCGCCACCACCGAGTACGACAAGTGGGGCAACGCGGTCCGCACCCTGACCGCCGCCAACCGCGAACTCGCCCTCGGCGCCACCGACGAGGCCAAGGCCCAGCTCGCCGACCTCGGCATCGACACGCTCCCCCCGGGCGAGCGCGCCAAGCTGCTGTCCACCACCACCGCGTACAGCGAGGACGGCCGGCGCGAGACCGAGTCCGCGGGCCCGCTGCACCGGGTCACCCTGGCCGCCGACGTCGTCAGCGGCGGCGCCACCGTGGCCAGGTCCGGAACCCAGACGACCGCCCGCACCCGTACCGTCAAGACCTACGACGAGGGCCGCCCGACCGACGGCACCGCCAAGGTCAAGGACCAGGTCACGACGGCCGTCACCGGCGGCGCGCTGCGCGCCTGGCCGGACGTCTTCGCCGAGACCCGCACCGACAAGAGCGTCTACGACTGGGCACTCGGCGTCCCGACCAAGAAGATCCAGGACGCCGGCGGTCTCGACCTGACCACCACCACCGGCTACGACGCCCAGGGCCGGATCACCTCCCAGTCCCTGCCCGCCTCGGGCGGCACCGACGCCGGCACCAGGACCACGGGCTACTGGACCGCCACCGGCACCGGCACCTGCGCCGGCCGCCCGGAGTGGGCCGACCTCGTGTGTCAGACCGGCCCGGCCGGCGCGATCACCGGCGGCGGCGCCAACCCGGCGCAGCTGCCCGTCAAGACCGTCCAGTACGGCCTGTTCGGACAGACCGCGCAGACCGACGAGACGGCGGGCGGGGTCACCCGGACGACCGTGATCACCTCGGACGGCGCCGGCCGCCCGGTCACCACCACGGTCAGCGGCGGCGTCGGCCCGGCCGCCCCGGCCACCACCGTCGGCTACGACCCGGCCACCGGCCAGGTCGTCAAGCAGACCTCCGCCACCGGCGGGACCATCACCAAGGCGTACGACGACCTCGGCCGCCTGATCTCCTACACCGACGCCGACGGCGCCACCACGACCACCGAGTACGACGCGCTCGACCGGCCCACCAAGGTCACCGACAGCTCGCCGTCCACCACCACCTACGGCTACGACACCGCCGCCGAACCGCGCGGCCTGGCCACCTCGGTGACCGACTCGGTCGCCGGCACCTTCACCGCCCGCTACAACGCGGACGGCAAGGTCACCTCCCAGGGGCTGCCCGGCGGCTACACCAGCACCGACCGGATCGACCCGGCCGGCACCGCCGTCACCCGCACCCACACCCGCACCAGCGACGGCGCCGTGCTGGTCAACGACGCCGTCACCGAGACCGTCCACGGCCAGTGGGCCACCCACACCGGCACCCCCGGCGTGACCGCGGCCCAGACCTACGCCTACGACCGCGCCGGGCGCCTGACCCAGGTGCGCGACACCTCGACCGACGCCGTCTGCACCACCCGCACGTACGGCTTCGACACCAACACCAACCGCACCGGCCTGGCCACCGCCACCGCACCGCGCGGCCAGGAGTGCTCGACGAACGGGGCCAGCACCCAGACCAGCACCCAGACCAGCACCTACGACAGTGCCGACCGCCTGGTGAACCCGGGCTACGCCTACGACGCGTTCGGCCGCACCACCACCCTGCCCGGCAGCACGGTCGGCTACTACAACACCGACCTCGTGCAGCAGCAGACCACCGGCTCCAGCCGCTACACCTGGACCCTCGACTCCGCCCAGCGCCTGCGCGGCTGGACCACCGAGACCAACTCCGGCACCGCGTGGACGGTTTCCGGCGGCCGGACGAACCACTACGGCTCCGACGGGGACAGCCCGCGCTGGATCGCGGTGGACGGCACGGCCTCGCGCAACGTCACCGGGGCCACCGGTGACCTCGCCGCCGTCACCACCGGCACCGCGGTCACCCTCCAACTCGCCAACCTGCACGGCGACGTGACGCTCCAGCTCCCGCTGGACACCGCCCTCGCGCCGACCGTCCTGGACTACGACGAGTACGGCCAGCCGCGGGCCGGCCAGCCCGCCGTCCGGTACGGCTGGACCGGCGCCAAGCTGCGCTCCGCCGACACCCCCGGCGGCGGCCTGGTCCTGATGGGCGTGCGCCTCTACAACGGCGCCACCGGCCGCTTCCTGTCCACCGACCCGGTCTACGGCGGCAACGCCAACGCCTACGACTACGTCTTGGCCGACCCGCTGAACCGCTACGACCTCGACGGCAACATCTGCTGGAGCTGCGGCTGGAAACGGACCAAGTCCTTCGCGCGCAAGACCTGGAACGAGAACAAGCAGACCATCATCACCTGGGGCGTCGGCATCACCGTCGCGGGCGGCTGCACCATCCTCACCGGCGGCGCGGGCGCGGCCGGCTGCGCCTACCTCGGCGGTGCCGTCGGCGGCGCCGTCGGCTACCGCTACGGGTACAGCGGGCGCCGCAGCTACGGCGGCTACGCCCGGGCGACCATCGTCGGCTCCGTCACGGCGGGCTTCGGCGGCGGCGCCTTCTTCCGCGGCTTCCGCTTCTTCCGCGGCGGCGGCGGACACCGCGGCGCATGGGGCTGGTGACAGCCGCTCGCCCACGGGTCATTACCATCACTTTGCCGACCATTGAGCCGTTCCCGGAGGATTGAGGTACCTGTGAACCGATACGGGAAGGCCGCCCTGGCGACACTGGGCTTCCTGCTGCTCGTCATCGCCGTGCTCGCCCTGCTCACCCTGGCACCCTCCGACTCCGACCTCGGCTCGATCCTGCACACAGCCGGCGGCGGCCTACTGGCAGGCCTCACCCTCGCGTGGGCCCTCTACCTGAAGAAGACCCTCCGCACCCCCCAGTAACCCCCTGCCCCCAACCAACGGGGCCGGGCCCTCACCTACCCAACCAGGCGAGGGCCCGGCCCCGTTCGCACACCGACCCCGCCAGACACCCCTGTCCCTGCTGGAGGAGCTGAGCCACGGCGTACAGGCCGGCACCGTCATTCGGATCGAGCCGGCCGCACTGGACCCGGCCGCCGTCACCGCCCTCCTGGGCCATCAGGGCCGGATGCCCGCCGACGGCCCGCTCGACGCCGTCGAGACGTGTCCGACGCCGGTCCCCGACATCGCCGACATCGCAGGCATTGCAAGCGCCGCAAGCACCGCCCTCGTACTGGGCGCGGCTTCGACAGCGGCGGTCCACGGCCCCGCCACTGCCATGGCCCAGCTGGACTCGGCCCTGCACCTGGCCCGTCACTACGGCACCCTCCGGCTCGTCGAGGAGGCCCTGCGGGAACAGGAGAAGCTGGCGGCCGGAACGACCCGGGCCGCCCTTCCCCCGTCGGGCCGACAGCAGCCGCTGGGCCTGCTCACCGAGCGCGAGCGCGAGATCGCCCGGCTGGTCGGTGCCGGCGGCACCAGCCGCCAGGTCGCCCACAGCTCGTGCTGAGCGCCCGCACCGTGGAGACGCACCTGCAGCGGATCTACCGCAAGCTCGACGTACCCTCACGAGCCGCACTGGCCCGCCTGGTCGAACGGGAGCTGCACAGCCCGGGGTAGGCCGGGGAGGAGCCGTCCGGCCTCACCCGGGGACGCGGTTCAGCTCGTCGCGCACCCGGCTGCGAACGCCGGCCACAGCCGGGGACGTGGTGAAGGCATCCGCCACCTTGACCAGCCAGGCGACCTCCTCATCGATGCCGACCTGTCCCTCGGACGGGACGTATCCGGCCGACGGTTCGGCGGGGTAACGGTGCCCGGCCTCGGCCGCCTCCAGGGCGGCGGCGATGCCCGCCGCCTCCACGGTCACGGCCGCCTCATGCCGCCGGCGGAAGCGCACGCCGCCGGTGCTCGCGGTCAACTCGGCGACCCACGACGGCACCTGCGGGTGCACGTACGGACGGAGCGCGAGCTGGCCGTCCCGGATCTCGATGATGCGACGGTAGAGCGCGAACCGCGCACCGTGCGGCGCGCGCCGCCCCACCCGCGCGGCGTCCGGCAGCAACTCCACCGCCGGCACCGTCGCCCGCAGCGCCGACCACAGCGGCTCCAGCCGGCGATACGCGTACCGGGCGCGCAGCGGTCGCCACCACCTC
>NZ_JBFBDY010000106.1:0-6892 GCF_040683475.1 Kitasatospora sp. NPDC093558
GTGGCCCCCGTCGGCTGCGCCGGGGCCGACGGCACCGAGCCCGGGGCCGTCCCGGCCGGCGCCGGAGCCGTCGCCGACGCGCCCGGCCCGCCGGAGGCGCCCGCCGTGGGCGCGCCGGCCGACGCACTCGCTGACGCACCGGCCGAAGCGCCGTCGGACGGCGTCGGCGCCACCGGGGAGCCCGAGGCCGTCGCCGAGGCCGTCGCCGTGGCCGCCGCCTCCGAGGACGACTTCCCGTCCCCGTTGCACCCGGCCACCGTCACCGCCGCCGCCAGCACCAGACCCGCCAGCGCCACGGCCCGCCGACCGCGCGGCATCCGCTCCTGCTCCATGTGCACATCCTCCCGAGGGCTCAGGGGCGCCGCCTCCACGGCCGCTCCGCGCGGATGTGACGTGGCCCGGACGGATCCGGTTCCGCCCGGGTCCGACGAAGGCCTCAGTAGCCGTACTCGGGCATCCCGGCGACCAGCCGCTGCGCACCGGACGGCACCCGGAAGCCCGCGTGCACCGGGGCGCTCGGCTCGGGGTGGGCCGCCAGCAGTGGCCAGAACCGGCGCAGCCGCCGGGAGGAGTCCACCAGGGCGTCGAGCGTCTCGCCGTCCGCGTCGCCGCGCAGCACGGGGAGGGAGGAGGAACTGGGCATCATCGGGCACCGCTCCGATCGGGCTCGTGCCGCGGCCGCAGTGCCGCGGTCACCGGGGCGGGCCGCTCGGGCCCGCACCTTCCGCCAACCTAGGACGACGTTCTTCCCACCCACCAGTGCTACTCGGAGGTAGTACACGATCGCTTATAGGGGGTGCCATTTCCGGCACTCGTGGGATCTCCCCGCGCCCGCCCGGTACCGTGAACGGGTTCACCCGCTCGCCCATGGCCCTGCCGCCATCCTGAGGAGACATTCCGTGCGCATCGCCGTCGCCGGCTCGATCGCTACCGACCACCTGATGACGTTCCCCGGCCGGTTCGCCGACCAGCTGGTCGCCGAGCAGCTCCACACCGTGTCGCTGTCCTTCCTGGTCGACACCCTGGACATCCGCCGTGGGGGCGTCGCCCCGAACATCGCGTTCGGCATGGGCGTGCTCGGGCTCCGCCCGGTCCTCGTCGGCGCGGCCGGGGCGGACTTCGCCGAGTACCGCAGCTGGCTGGAGCGCAACAACGTCGACTGTGAGTCCGTGCACATCTCCGAGACCCGGCACACCGCCCGGTTCATGTGCACCACCGACGAGGACCACAACCAGATCGCCTCGTTCTACACCGGTGCCATGGCCGAGGCCCGCAGCATCGAGCTGAAGCCGATCGCCGACCGGACCGGCGGCCTGGACCTCGTCCTGATCGGCGCGGACGACCCGCAGGCGATGGTCCGCCACACCCAGGAGTGCCGCACCCGCGGCTACGCCTTCGCGGCCGACCCCTCCCAGCAGCTGGCCCGCCTGGAGGGCGACGACATCCGCGAGATCGTCGACGGCGCCGCGTACCTGTTCACCAACGAGTACGAGGCCGCGCTGATCGAGAGCAAGACCGGCTGGGGCGCCGACGAGCTCCTCGCCCGGGTCGGTACCCGGATCACCACCCTCGGCAGCAAGGGCGTGCGCATCGAGCGCAAGGGCGAGCCGGCCATCCTCGTCGGCTGCGCCCCCGAGGAGACCAAGGCCGACCCGACCGGCGTCGGCGACGCCTTCCGGGCCGGCTTCCTCGCCGGCATCTCGTGGGAGCTGGACCTGGAGCGCGCCGCCCAGCTCGGCTGCATGCTCGCCACCCTGGTGATCGAGACCGTCGGCACCCAGGAGTACGAGCTGCGCCCGGCCGCCTTCCTGAAGCGCTTCGAGGACGCCTACGGCGCCGACGCCGCCGCGGACATCCGCTCGCACCTGGTCAAGTAGTCCGCCGCACCAGGTAGGCCGAGCCCCGGTCGCCGCCGAAGTCGGCGGCCGGGGCCTCGCCCGTGTACTCCTGGCCGCGCATGTCGCACCAGGCGGGGATGTCCAGGCGGGCCGCCTCGTCGTCCGCCAGCACGGCGACCGTCCCGCCCACCGGCACCTCGCCGATCCGCTTGGCCAGCTCGATCACCGGCAGCGGGCACCGCTTGCCCAGCGCGTCGATCACTGTGACTCGCCCGCTCGCCTCCGGGCGCGCCCTCCGGGTACCCGGCGCCGACACTCCTCGCTCCCTCGCTCCCTCCTCCGTCGGTCGCTCCCTCGCTCCTTCGCTTTCGGCGCCGGCACGCCCTTCGGCTCGGGGCGGTGTTCCCACGACCTCCGGCGCCGGCAGGTCCAGCCCGAGCGGCGCCCGGACGCCGGCCACCAGCTCCGGCAGGACGGTCAGGAACCGCTCGACGTCCGCCTCGGCCGTCCCGTACGGCAGCGAGACCCGGACGTTGCCCTCGGTGAGCACCCCCATCGCGGCCAGCACGTGGCTGGGCGTGAGCGTGGACGAGGTGCAGGAGGAGCCGGAGGACACGGCGAAGCCGGCCCGGTCCAGCTCGGTCAGCAGCACCTCGCCGTCCACGTACAGGCACGAGAAGGTGACGATGTGCGGCAGCCGCCGCACCGGGTCGCCGACCACCTCGACCTCGGGCACCAGCCGCGGCACCCGGGCCCGGATCCGCTCCACCAGCGCGTGCAGCCGGGCGTTCTCCCGCTCGGCCTCGGCCCGCACGGCCCGCAGCGAGGCGGCGGCGGCCACGATCGCCGGGACGTTGACGAAGCCGGGCACCCGCCCGCCCTCGCGCTCGTCGGCCGGCAGCGGCGAGGCGTACCGGACGCCCTTGCGCACCGCCAGCACCCCGACCCCGGGCGGCCCGCCCCACTTGTGCGCGCTCGCGGCCAGCAGCGACCACCCGGCGGGCAGGTCGACCCGGCCGGCGCTCTGGGCGGCGTCCACCAGCAGCGGGACCCCGGCCTCCCGGCAGAGCGCGGCGACCTCCTCGACCGGCTGGACCGTCCCCACCTCGTGGTTGGCGCTCTGCAGCGCGGCCAGCGCGGTGTCCTCCCTGAGCAGCCCGGCGAAGCCGTCCGCGGACACCCGCCCGGCCCGGTCCACCGGCACCACCGAGACGGTGCCGCCGGAGCCCTCGTGCCGCTCGGCGACGTGCAGCACGCTGGAGTGCTCCACCGCCGAGTGCACCAGGTGCCCGCCGCGCCGCCGGTTCCCGGCCAGCGCGCCCAGGACGCCGAGTTGCACGGCCTGGGTGCCGCTGGCGGTGAAGGAGATCTCGTCCGCCCGGGCGCCGAGTACCTCGGCGACCGTCTCGCGTGCGGCGTCCAGCAGCATCCGGGCCTGCCGCCCGGACCGGTACAAGCGCGCCGGATCGGCCCACCCCTCGTCCAGCGCGGCGGTCAGTGCCTGCCGCGCGACGGGGTGGAGCGGCGCCGTCGAAGCCACGTCGAAGTACACGGTCACATTTAACGGCACGCCGGGTCGCTCCGGAGCCCCGCGGCGGTGCTCACCCCCCGTCAGTCGATCATCCGGAATGTCCGCTTCGTCCGCGTCCGACGGACCGTCACCCGCGTTGCGGGAGGTCATCCCCCGATCGGGGGTACGGACCTCGAATGCCTGGGATGACCTGCGGCGTAGCCCCTGCCGGGCCTGATCGGGCGACCGGGCGGCGCGTTACCGGGGGCTGCCCGTCAGGAGCGCATAAGGCTGGAGTAGGGTTTGGCCCGCATAAGCATTCAAACCGTGCCCGTGGACGGGTCGCCGGGGAGGGCAGTCCTCCTCGGGGCGACGCGAAGGCGGGCGAGACTTCGGGAAGGCGCTACGTGAGTCCCAACGGCTCCGACCGCTCGCCGCGGCGCACGATGCGGCGGAAGCTGCCTCAGGCGCTGGCACTGGGCCTCGTCATCGCGACCGCCACCGGCTGCTCGGCCAACGACCTCCCCAGGCTTGGCCTCCCGAGCCCCGTCACCAAGGAAGGACCCATGGTCCTTCAGATGTGGCAGGGCTCCTGGATCGCGGCGCTGGTGGTCGGCGTACTGATGTGGGGTCTGATCATCTGGAGCGTGATCTTCCACCGGCGCAGCCGCACCGGCGTGGAGATCCCTCCGCAGACCCGGTACAACGTGCCCATCGAGGCGCTCTACACCGCGGTCCCCATCATCATCGTCTCGGTGCTCTTCTACTTCGTCGCCCGCGACGAGAACAAGCTGACCGCCGTTTCCGAGAAGCCGCAGCACTACGTCAACGTGGTCGGCTTCCAGTGGAGCTGGGCGTTCAACTACGAGAACACCGAGACCCCCGACCCGGCCAACAAGGACGCCGCCTACGAGGTGGGCACCCCCAAGGACGCGCCCACGCTGTGGCTGCCGGTCAACGAGACGGTCCAGTTCCGTCTCACCTCGCGTGACGTCATCCACGACTTCTGGCCCGTCAACTTCATGATGAAGATGGACGTCGTGCCGGGCGTGGTGAACAAGTTCGAGGTCACGCCGACCGTCAAGGGCGAGTACATGGGCAAGTGTGCCGAGCTCTGCGGCACCGACCACTCGCGCATGCTGTTCAACGTCAAGGTCGTCGACCGTGCCGACTACGACAAGCACCTGGCTGACCTCCGGGCCAAGGGCCAGACCGGCGCGGTGCCCTCGGGCGTCATCTCCATGGGAAGTGAAGAGAAGTGACCATCCTCAACGAGCCCGCCGCGGCCGGCGGGGGCGCCGAGGCCGTCACGGTCGGGGCGCAGCGGACCCGCAAGCCGGGTGCGACCATCATCAAGTGGCTCACGACCACTGACCACAAGACGATCGGCACGCTGTACCTGCTGACGTCGTTCGCCTTCTTCCTGATCGGTGGCATCCTCGCCCTGGTCATGCGCGCCGAGCTGGCTCGTCCCGGGACCCAGATCCTGTCGAACGAGCAGTTCAACCAGGCGTTCACGATGCACGGCACGATCATGCTGCTGATGTTCGCGACCCCGCTGTTCGCGGGCTTCGCGAACTGGATCATGCCGCTCCAGATCGGTGCCCCGGACGTGGCGTTCCCGCGTCTGAACATGTTCGCGTACTGGCTGTACCTCTTCGGCTCGGTCATCGCCGTGGGTGGCTTCCTCACCCCGAACGGTGCCGCGAGCTTCGGCTGGTTCGCCTACTCGCCGCTGTCGGACGCCGTGCACTCGCCGGGCGTCGGCGGTGACATGTGGATCATGGGTCTGGCCTTCTCCGGCTTCGGCACGATCCTCGGTGCGGTCAACTTCATCACCACGATCATCTGCATGCGCGCGCCCGGCATGACGATGTTCCGGATGACGATCTTCACCTGGAACGTCCTGCTGACCGCGGTGCTGATCCTGCTGGCCTTCCCGGTCCTGGCCGCCGCGCTGTTCGCCCTGGAGGCGGACCGCAAGTTCGGTGCACACGTCTTCGACCCGACGAACGGCGGCGCGCTGCTCTGGCAGCACCTGTTCTGGTTCTTCGGTCACCCCGAGGTGTACATCATCGCGCTGCCGTTCTTCGGCATCGTGTCGGAGATCATCCCGGTCTTCAGCCGCAAGCCGATGTTCGGCTACTCCGGCCTGATCGCGGCCACCATCGCGATCGCCGGTCTGTCCGTGACGGTGTGGGCGCACCACATGTACGTCACCGGCCAGGTGCTGCTGCCGTTCTTCTCCTTCATGACCTTCCTGATCGCGGTCCCGACCGGTGTGAAGTTCTTCAACTGGGTCGGCACCATGTGGAAGGGCTCGCTGAGCTTCGAGACCCCGATGCTCTGGACGGTCGGCTTCCTGGTCACCTTCCTCTTCGGTGGTCTGACCGGTGTCCTGCTGGCCTCCCCGCCGATCGACTTCCACGTCTCGGACTCGTACTTCGTCGTCGCCCACTTCCACTACGTGGTCTTCGGCACCGTCGTCTTCGCGATGTTCGCCGGCTTCCACTTCTGGTGGCCGAAGATGACCGGCAAGATGCTGGACGAGCGCCTCGGCAAGATCACCTTCTGGACGCTGTTCTTCGGCTTCCACACCACCTTCCTGGTGCAGCACTGGCTCGGCGCGGAGGGCATGCCCCGCCGCTACGCCGACTACCTGGCCTCGGACGGCTTCACCACGCTGAACACCGTCTCGACCATCGGCTCGTTCGTGCTCGGCATGTCGATCCTGCCGTTCCTGTACAACGTCTGGAAGACGGCCAAGTACGGCGAGAAGATCGAGGTCGACGACCCGTGGGGCTACGGCCGCTCGCTGGAGTGGGCGACCTCCTGCCCGCCGCCGCGGCACAACTTCCTCACCCTCCCGCGGATCCGCTCCGAATCCCCGGCCTTCGACCTCCACCACCCGGAGATCGCCGCGCTGGACTACCTGGAGAACCACGGCGAGGAGGCCAAGCACCTCGCCGGCGTGACCCCGGCGAAGTACGACGCCCCGCAGCTGGGCAAGGGCAAGAAGGACGGCGACGCCTGATGAAGGAACAGGGAAAGATCTTCCTCGGCCTGTCGGTCTTCGTCCTCGCGATGGCGATCACCTACGGCCTGTGGACCAACCAGTCGGACCACGGCATCGAGGCGGCCGGCACCACGGCGCTGTTCCTGGCCTTCGCGCTGTGCGCCTTCATCGGGTACTACCTCGCCTTCACCGCCCGCCGGGTGGACAGCGGCGCGGGTGACAACCCCGAGGCCGAGGTCGCGGACGACGCCGGTGAGCTGGGCTTCTTCGCCCCGCACAGCTGGCAGCCGCTCTCGCTGGCGCTCGGTGGCGCGCTGGCCTTCATGGGCGTGATCTTCGGCTGGTGGCTGATGTTCTGGGCCGCCCCGATCATCCTGATCGGCCTGTTCGGCTGGGTCTTCGAGTTCTACCGCGGCGAGAACCAGAACCAGTAGGTTCCACCGCACCGGCAGGGGCCGGACCTCCCCCCCCGGCGGGGCGGCCCCACGTGCGTACCCCCGGGGTTGCCCACACACACCCCGGGGGAAC
>NZ_JBFBDY010000106.1:6902-18092 GCF_040683475.1 Kitasatospora sp. NPDC093558
CCTCCCGCCCGGGAGGTCCGGCCCCTGTTGCGTCCCCGGGGTGAGCCCCTCACTCACCCGGGTGAACGTGGGGTCGCTCGGATGTCGCTCCGTGGCAAGCCGTTCCTACGATCTGATCAATCGTGCGAACCCCCGGAGGCGGTCATGGCCGACAGGCGCGGAATAGCGGGTCTCGGCGGCATCTCGCTGGCCCTCGCAGTACTGACCCCGCTCGCCGCCTGCTCGGCCGGTGGTGACGACGAACCCACCGGTCCGCACAAGGTCGACGCGGCGCCGCTGGTCCACCTCTCGGCCGGGGACAAGGTCGACCCGGCCCAGTCGGTCACCGTGACCGCCGTCGACGGCAGCAGGCTGACCGACGTCACCGTGGTCGGCCCGGACGGCCGGGTGGTCGCCGGCAAGCTCGCCGACGACCAGCGCAGCTGGCAGACCACCGGCCGGCTGAAGGCCTCCGCGTCCTACACCGTCCGGATCGCCGCGGACGACGGCAAGGGCGGGCGCGGCGAGACCACCCAGGACTTCAGCACCATCGCCGCCCAGCGCCTGCTCACCGCCAAGCTCGGCCCGGACTCCTCCGGCAGCGGCCTCTACGGGGTCGGCCAGCCGCTCACCGTGCAGCTCTCCGAGGCCGTCAAGGACCCGCAGGCCCGTCAGGAGGTCGAGCAGGCCCTGACGGTCACCTCCCAGCCCGCCGTCACCGGCGCGTGGTACTGGGTGGACGACAAGAACCTGCACTTCCGTCCGGAGGAGTACTGGCCCGTCGGCACCACCGTCGGCCTGGCCTTCGACGGCACCGGCACCCGGATCTCCGACGGCCTGTACGGCGGTGACCGCAGCAGCCTGAAGCTGCGGATCGGGGAGCGGGTCGAGTCGGTGATCGACGCCGCCGCCCACGAGCTCACCCTGAAGCGCGCCGGCGAGGTGGTCAGGACCATCCCGGTGACCACCGGCAAGCCCGGCTTCGACACCCGCAACGGCGTCAAGGTGGTGCTCGGCCAGGAGCGCTCGGTGCGGATGAACGGCGAGACGATCGGCATAGCCACCGGCAGCTCGGAGGCCTACGACCTCAACGTCGAGTGGGCCACCCGGGTGACGTGGAGCGGCGAGTACGTCCACGCGGCGCCCTGGTCGGTCGGCTCGCAGGGCTACGAGAACGTCAGCCACGGCTGCACCGGCATGAGTACCGACAACGCCAAGTGGTTCTACGACAACACCCGGGTGGGGGACGTGGTGACGGTGGTCAACAGCCGCGGCGCCACGATGGAGCCGTTCGGCAACGGCTTCGGGGACTGGAACGTCTCCTGGGCGGACTGGGTCAAGCACAGCTCCCTCGGCAAGCCCCTCAGCACCACCGTCCCGACCTCGCAGGCCCCCGCCACGGGGATGATCCGCCCGGAGGTCTGAGCGGCCCCCGGAGGCCGTCCTCAGCCCTCCGGGAAGACGAGCCGCAGGGCGGTGTCCACCGCCGCCAGGGCGTCCCCGCGCGACAGCCCGAGCCGGCGCACCCGTTCGGCGTACTCGGTGGCGGCCTCGGCGGCCAGCCGGTGCGCGGTGTCGCCGGTGGCCGCGATCAGCGTGCCGCGCCGGCCGTGCGTCTCGACCACGCCGTCCGCCTCCAGCTCCCGGTACGCGCGCGCGACCGTCCCGGCGGCCAGGCCCAGCTCCTCGGCCAGCGCCCGGACGGTCGGCAGCCGCAGCCCGGCGGGCAGTTCGCCGGAACGGGCGCGCTCGGCGACCTGGGCGCGGATCTGCTCGTACGGGGGAGTGGCGGAGGCGGGGTCGACGGACAGCTGCACGGTGGGCTCCTGAGGGTGCCTGAGGGGCTGGAGGGACGGGAAAGCCCGAGGGCCGCCGACCAGAAGAACTCTGGTCAGCGGCCCTCGGGTGTGGCGCTGCGGTGCGTACGGGATCAGTGGTGGCCGTGGCCGCTGGTGATCTCGTGGTGCTCCTCGGCGGTGGGCTTGGGGATCTGGCTGCCCTCGCCGTAGAAGCCGCGGGACAGCTTGGCCCGGGTGCGGGTGAGGACGCCGGCCTTGGCGGCCACGCCGTTCTCGTCCGTCTGGGCCGGCAGCTCGACCGGCTCGTTCTGCTCGTGCGCGGTGAGCTTGAACAGGTCCTTCTGCGGCAGCTGGGCGTGCACCTCGACGAACTCACCGTGCGGCAGGCGCTTGATGACGCCGGTCTCGCGGCCGTGCAGCACCTTCTCCTTGTCGCGGCGCTGGAGGCCGAGGCACCAGCGCTTGGTGACGATGAAGGTGATGACCGGCACCACGAAGAAGCCGGTGCGCACGAAGTAGGTGATCGCGTTGAGCGACAGGTGCAGGTGGGTGGCGAACAGGTCGTTGCCACCACCGATCAGCAGGACCAGGTAGAGGCTGATCCAGGCGGCACCCAGGGCGGTGCGGACCGGGGCGTTGCGCGGGCGGTCCAGGATGTGGTGCTCGCGCTTGTCGCCGGTGATCCAGCCCTCGATGAACGGGTAGACCGCGATCGCGACCAGGACCAGCGGGAAGATCATCAGCGGGACGAACACGCCCAGGTTCAGCGTGTGGCCCCACAGGCTGATCTCCCAGCCCGGCATGACGCGGATCAGGCCCTCGGAGAAGCCCATGTACCAGTCCGGCTGGGCGTCGGTCGACACCTGGTCGGGGCGGTACGGGCCGTACGCCCAGATCGGGTTGATCGAGGCGATCGCCGAGATGGCGGCGATGATGCCGAACACCAGGAAGAAGAAGCCACCGGCCTTGGCCATGTAGACCGGCATCAGCGGCATGCCGACGACGTTCTTCTCGGTCTTGCCCGGGCCCGCCCACTGGGTGTGCTTGTGGTAGAAGACCAGGATCAGGTGCGCCACCAGCAGGCCGAGCATGATGCCCGGGATCAGCAGCACGTGGATCGTGAAGAACCGCGGGATGATGTCGGTGCCGGGGAACTCGCCCCCGTACAGGAACATCTGGATGTAGGTGCCCACCAGCGGGACGGCGAGGATCGCGCCTTCCATGAAGCGGATACCGGTACCCGACAGCAGGTCGTCCGGCAGCGAGTAGCCGAAGAAGCCGTCGAACATGCCCAGGACCAGCAGCAGGAAGCCGAAGACCCAGTTGATCTCACGCGGCTTGCGGAACGCGCCGGTGAAGAACACGCGCATCATGTGCACGAGCATGGCCGCCACGAAGACCAGGGCGGCCCAGTGGTGGATCTGGCGGATCAGCAGACCGCCGCGGACCTCGAAGCTGATGTTCACCGTCGACGCGTACGCCTCGGACATGCCGATGCCCTTGAGGGGCACGTACGAGCCGTTGTAGACGACCTCGGCCATCGACGGCTTGAAGAACAGCGTCAGGTACACGCCGGTCAGGATGATGATGATGAACGAGTAGAGGCAGATCTCGCCCAGCATGAAGGACCAGTGGTCCGGGAAGATCTTGCGCAGGTTGGACTTGGCGAGGGAGTAGATCCCCAGCCGGCCGTCCGTCCAGTCAGCCGCGGCCTCCCACTTGTTGGCGGGGTTGGCACGCGTGCTGGTGGGCTTGGCGGCACCGGAGGTGGTGCTGCTCGCGCTACTCATCGAGCACGCTCCCAGTAGCTCGGGCCGACAGGCTCGTCGAAGTCGCCGGTGGCGACCAGGTGACCCTGTTCGTCAGTGGTGATCTTCAGCTGCGGCAGGGGGTGCCCGGCCGGGCCGAAGATGACGCGCGCGCCGTCCGACAGGTCGAAGGTCGACTGGTGGCAGGGGCAGAGCGCGTGGTGGGTCTGCTGCTCGTAGAGGCTGATCGGGCAGCCGACGTGGGTGCAGATCTTCGAGTAGGCGAGGATGCCCTCGAAGCCCTTCTCCCGGGACTTGTCGTCCTTGATGTCCTCCGGCGCGATGCGCACCAGCATCAGGGCGTCCTTGGCGATGGCCTGCTGGAAGTCCTCGTCGTGGACGTGCAGACCCTCGGGCATGGCGAAGGTCAGCGAGCCGACGACGATGTCATCGGCCTTCATCGGCTGGTTGGTGCTCATGTTGATGAGCTGCAGCGGCTTGGCCGGGGTCGCCTCCTTCCAGCCCGTCTCCTTCAGCTTCTTCTCGGGCAGCGGCCCGAGGTCGCGGAGCAGGACCACGCCGGAGAGCGGGACCAGCGCCATCGAGCCGATGAGGGTGTTGCGGATCATCTTCCGGCGACCGAAGCCGGACTCGGCGGCACCGGTCTTGAACTGGTTGATGACGTCCGCGCGGACCTCTTCGTCGGCCTCGATCGGGTGACGCTCGGACGGGATCTCGACGTCCGACATCAGGGTGCGGGCCCAGTGGACCGCGCCCGCGCCGATCAGGAACAGCGCGACGCCCAGGGTCAGGCCGAGCGCGAAGTTCAGCGCGCTGACGTGACCGAGCGGGAAGATGTAGACGATCTTGTCCGGGTCGATGCCCACGTACGACGCGATGAAGCCGATGGTGGCGATCATCGAGATCACGAACATCAGCGAGACCTGGCGCTCGGCGCGCTTGGCGGCCCGCTCGTCGATGTCGGTGCGACGGGGCTCGTGGGCCGGCAGGCCCGGGTCGGCGAACGGGTCGCCGTGGTCGGCCACCTCGCCGGCGGAGCCGTGGTGCTCCGGAAGCTTCTCTTCTGACATGTCGTGGCTCATGACTTCTTGGCCTTGGTGGTGTGGGCGGCGACCCAGATCGCGACCGCGATGAGCACGCCGAGACCGAAGATCCAGCCGAACAGACCCTCGGTCACCGGACCGAGGCTGCCGAGCGTGAGACCACCGGGGTTCGGCTCATCGTTGGTGGTGTGGCGGACGAAGGCCACGATCTGCTTCTTCTGCTCCTCGGGCATGGTGGTGTCCGGGAACGACGGCATGTTCTGCGGGCCGGTCTGCATGGCCTCGTAGATGTGCTTGGCGTCCACGCCCTCCAGCGACGGCGCGTACTTGCCCTTGGTCAGGGCACCACCCTGGCCGGCGAAGTTGTGGCACTGGGCGCAGTTGGTGCGGAACAGCTCGCCGCCCTTGGAGATGTCCTCGGGGTTGGTCGAGGTGTACTGCTCCGGGAGCGGCGTGACCGGGCCGGGGCCGAGCGAGGACACGAAGGCGGAGAGCTGGTCGATCTCGCCCTGCGTGTAGATGTTCTTCTTGCGCGGGACCTGGGCGCCGGGCTGCTGGGCCGGCATGCGACCGGTGGCGACCTGGAAGTCGACGGCGGCGGAGCCGACGCCGACCAGGCTCGGACCGTCGCTGCTGCCCTGGCCGTTCAGGCCGTGGCAGGAGGAGCAGCCGACGGCGAAGAGCTTCTTACCCTCGTCGATCGCGAGCGACTGCGCGGCGACGTCGGCCTGCGCCTTGTCGGCGGGCGCGAACACGGCGTACAGCCCCCCGGTTGCCGCCAGGGCGAGAAGTAGGACGACCAGCGCCGCCAATGGGTGGCGCCGTCGTGCGGAGAGCTTTTTCACGGAATAACCCCGGTGTCAGGATCTGGTCGACTGGTGGGTGCACCCGGCTGCCGGTCTGGCCGGCACGAGGCTGCCTCTGGCTAGGGCTGCGCGCGCGGTCGGTCGGTGGGAGCGTCGGCACCGGCAGAAGCGGCCCTGCGCCGGTGAGGGCGGGGGCCGCAGCCGGTGGCCAGCGACCTGATCAGCTGGTTACTTGATCAGGTAGATGGTCGCGAACAGGCCGATCCACACGACGTCGACGAAGTGCCAGTAGTACGACACCACGATGGCGGCGGTGGCCTGCTCGTGCGTGAAGCGCTTGGCTGCGTACGTCCGTCCCAGGACCAGCAGGAAGGCGATCAGACCACCCGTCACGTGCAGACCGTGGAAGCCGGTGGTCAGGTAGAACACCGTGCCGTACGGGTCGGAGGACAGCGAGAGGCCGTCCTTCTTGACCAGCTCGGTGTACTCGAAGATCTGACCGCCGATGAAGATCGCGCCCATCACGAAGGTGATGACGAACCACGAGCGGAGCTTCTTCACGTCCCCGCGCTCGGCGGCGAACACGCCGAGCTGGCAGGTCAGCGAGGAGAGCACCAGGATCGTGGTGTTGACCGAGGAGAAGGGCACGTTGAGGGCGTGCGCCTTCTCGGTCCAGAACTCCGGCCCCTTGACGGAGCGGAGCGTGAAGTACATCGCGAAGAGGGCCGCGAAGAACATCAACTCGGAACTGAGCCAGACGATCGTTCCGACGCTGACCATGTTCGGCCGGTTGACCGATCCGTGCGCGTGCCCGGTTTCTACTGCTGTTGCTGTCGCCACGACGGACATTATGTCGGTCCCTTATTCCGTCTTCACGCCGGGGGGTGTCCCTCGGAGTGTCCGGTGCGTGAGGTATGCCCGCTTGGGGGGTGGCCGGGTGCCCGGACGGTACCTGAGCAGCGGGGTGTCCCTTTTCTGACGGTTCCTCGGAGCGCCCTTGGACCCCGTTGCCCAGCGTGTCGATGCACGGTCGGCGCAGCGCCCCGGGGTAGGGGAGCCGGCGGGCTGTCGGCCGTCCGGGTGGACTGCGCGGGTCCGGGTGACGGGGCGTCCTCCGGGCGGGTGAGCCCCGGGCGCGGCGCCTTGAGAAGGAACGCGCGCGGGAGAGGGCTCGGGCGGGGGTGATCCGGAGTAGCATCCGGGTCAGGCGAACGTGGTCCGGATCACACTTGAGGGAGCAGGGTCAATGGCGTACACGACCGATGAGACGCTCACCGTCCTCGTCTACAGCGACGACCGCAACACCCGCGAGCAGGTGCTGACGGCGCTCGGCCGCCGGCCCGCCGAGGATCTGCCCGAGCTGTCCTACCTGGAGTGCGCGACCACCCCCGCGGTGCTGCGGGCGCTGGAGAAGGGGGGCGTCGACCTCTGCGTCCTGGACGGCGAGGCGGTGCCGGCCGGCGGGCTCGGGCTCGGGCGCCAGCTGAAGGACGAGATCTACGGCTGCCCGCCGGTGCTGGTGCTGATCGGCCGGCCGCAGGACTCCTGGCTGGCCGCCTGGAGCCGGGCCGACGCGGCGATCTCGCACCCGGTGGACCCGGTCGCGCTGGCCGGGGCGGTGGCCACGCTGCTGCGGGCGCGCGTGGCCAAGCGGGCCCCCGCCACGCGTTGAGCGGTGCCGTCTCAGTACTAGAGAAGACAGGGCCGGAGGTGCCCCGCCGCTGGATAGGCTGACTCCATCCGTACGGACGTCCCCCGCGGGGGAACCGACACAGCTGGAGTCAGCCATGGTGAACGTGAACCCTGCGAACGGTGGTACCGACCCCGCGCAGGTGGTCCGCACCTGGCCGGACCTCCTGTCGGCGCTGTTGAAGGGGGAGGACCTCGACCGCTCGGCCACCGCGTGGGCGATGGACCGGATCATGAGCGGCGAGGCGTCCCCCGTCCAGGTCGCCGGGTTCATGGTGGCGCTGCGGGCCAAGGGCGAGACGGTCGACGAGATCACCGGCCTGGTGGACGCGATGTACGCGCACGCCGAGCCGCTGGACATCCCCGGCCCGGCGGTGGACATCGTCGGCACCGGCGGCGACCGCGCCAAGACCGTCAACATCTCCACCATGTCCGCGATCGTCGCGGCGGCGGCCGGCGCCAAGGTGGTCAAGCACGGCAACCGGGCGTCGTCCTCGGCCAGCGGGTCCTCGGACGTGCTGGAGAAGCTCGGCATCGCCCTGGACCTGTCGGCCCGGCGGGTGGCCGAGGTCGCCGACGAGGTCGGGCTCACCTTCTGTTTCGCGGCGAAGTTCCACCCGTCGATGCGGCACGCCGCGACCGCGCGGCGCGACCTCGGGGTGCCGACCGCGTTCAACATCCTCGGCCCGCTGACCAACCCGGCCAAGGTCACCTCGCACGCCGTCGGCTGCTTCGACACCCGGCTCGCCGGGCTGATCGCGGGCGTGCTCGCCCGGCGCGGCTCCAGCGCACTGGTGTTCCGTGGCGACGACGGCCTGGACGAGCTGACCGTCACCACGACGTCCCGGGTGTGGATCGTGCGGGACGGGATCGTCACCGAGACCGCCTTCGACCCGCGGGACGTCGGCATCGAGCTGGTCGGCATCGAGGCGCTGCGCGGGGCGGACGCCTCCTACAACGCCGAGGTGGCGCGCCGGCTGCTGGCCGGGGAGCGCGGGCCGGTGCGGGACGCCGTCCTGCTGAACACGGCGGCGGCGCTGGTGGCGCTGGAGCTGACCGACGCGCCGCTCGTCGAGCAGCTGGCGGCCGGCATGGAGCGGGCCGCGGCGGCCGTCGACTCGGGCGCGGCGCAGGAGCTGCTGCGGCGCTGGTCGGAGGCCACCAGCCGGGGCTGACAAGCGAGTTGGGGGCCCGCGGCAGGCCGTTGCCGCGGGCCTCTTCGCGCGCCTCTTCGCGTGTCCGGATGGTGGACGCCCGTTTGACCACCCGCCGGACGGGACCTACAGTCTTGGCCAGGTCATGAGTGACAGCGTCAAGCCCCAGCTTGCTGTCCGGCAACCCTCCGTCCGTGGCGGGGTGCCCTGGGTGAGGACCGGGTCGCGCGGCAATCCGTCCGCGAGGCAAGCGCGGACGCCGGACGATCAGCACTCCCGGGGTCCCTCAACCTCCGAAGGAGTGCATCCTCATGTCTGTCTCCGTTGACATCTCCGCCCCGCTCGCCGTCCTCGGCCACGACGTCCAGGTGCCGCTCGCCAACGGCGAGAAGGTCGGCTACGCGCCGCTCGACTACGCGGCCAGCTCGCCGGCACTCCAGCGGGTGTGGGACGACGTCGCCGCGTACGCCCCCTACTACGGCAGCGTGCACCGCGGCGCCGGGTACCTCTCGCAGCTGTCCACCGACCTGTTCGAGCAGAGCCGCCGGACCGTCGGCGAGTTCCTCGGCCTGCGCGAGGACGACCAGGTGGTCTTCACCCGGGCCACCACCGACTCGCTCAACCTGCTCGCCGCCGCGCTGCCCGCCGGCACCCGGGTGTTCGCGTTCGAGACCGAGCACCACGCCTCGCTGCTGCCCTGGGCCCACGCCGGGCTGGACGTCACCTACCTGCGCGCGCCGCGCTCGCACGCCGAGGCCGTCGCCGCGCTGGACGCCGCGCTCGCCGCGGCGCCCGAGGGCCCCAAGCTGCTGTGCGTCACCGGCGCCTCGAACGTCACCGGCGAGCTGTGGCCGGTCGCCGAGCTGACCGCGACCGCGCACCGGTACGGCGCCCGGGTGGTGCTGGACGCGGCGCAGCTCGCGCCGCACCACCGGGTCTCGGTGGCCGAGCTGGACGTCGACTGGATCGCCTTCTCCGGCCACAAGATCTACGCGCCGTTCGGCGCCGGGGTGCTGGCCGGCCGGGCGGACTGGCTGGACGCGGCCGAGCCCTACCTGGCCGGCGGCGGGGCGACCCGGACGGTGGCGCGGGAGGCGGACGGCTCGGTGGCCGTGCAGTGGCGCACCGGCCCGGCCCGGCACGAGGCCGGCTCGCCGAACGTCATCGGCGCCTACGCCATCGCCTCCGCCTGCCGGGCGCTGACCGAGGCCGGCTTCGACGCGCTGGAGGCCCGCGAGCGGGCGCTGATCGCCCGGCTCACGGCCGGGCTGGCGGAGATCCCGCAGGTCAAGGTGCTGAACCTGTTCGGTGCCGACTCGGCGCGGGTGGGCGTGCTCTCGTTCGTCGTCCGAGGCTGGAACAGCTCGCACTTCTCGGCGGCGCTCTCCGCCGAGTACGGCATCGGGGTGCGCGACGGGCTGTTCTGTGCGCACCCGCTGGTGCGCACGCTGCTCGGCGACGAGGACGTCGCACCGTCCGAGTGCGGTGCGCCGGAGCCGTCGCTGCCGGGTGAGCGCAGCCTGAACGCCATCCGGGTCAGCTTCGGCGCCGGGACCCCGGACGAGCACGTCGACCGCTTCCTGACCGCCGTCCGCGCGCTGGTCACGGACGGCGCGGCGTGGAACTACCGCAACGAGGACGGTCGTTGCGTGGCCACTGTGCAGATCGACAGGGGCCGTCGCGAGGGCTGAGGACTACTCGTCCAGGCCGAGCGCGAACGCGGCCTCCAGGTCGTGCTGGGAGTAGGTGCGGAAGGCGATCTGGGTCTCGGTGTGCGCGACGCCCGGGACCTTGTTCAGCCGGCCCGGGATGACGTCGGCCAGGTCGTCGTGCTTGCGCACCCGCACCATCGCGACCAGGTCGTAGCCGCCGGTCACCGAGTACACCTCGCTGACCCCGTCAATGGACGCGATGGCCTCGGCGATCTCCGGGATGCGGTCGACACTGGTCTTGATCAGGACGATGGCGGTGATCACTGTTCGGCTCCTTCGTGGGGTGGCGCCAGCGTATCGGGCGTCAGCCGGGCCGTCTCGGGGGGTGGCGGACCACGGTGCAGGCGAAGAGGAAGCCGGCGCAGAAGCCGATCACGTGGACGAGGTAGGCGACCCCGGGGCCGGCCGAGTGCACCGACCACCACTGCAGGGCGAACCAGAGGCCCAGCACCAGCCAGGCAGGGAACCGCAGCGGCAGGAAGAGCAGCAGCGGGACGAGCGTCGTGACCCGGGAGCGCGGGTGGAAGCGCAGGTAGGCGCCCAGGACGGCGGAGATCGCGCCGGAGGCTCCGATCAGGACACGGGTGGAGTCCGGGGAGTGCGCCTCGGCGAGGGCGAAGCCGTACGTCGCGAGGCTCCCGGCGGCCAGGTAGAAGAGGAGGAAGCGGGCCCGGCCGACGCGCCGTTCGACGGTGGGGCCGAAGACGTGGAGGAAGAGCAGGTTGCCGGCCAGGTGCAGCCAGCCGGCGTGCAGGAAGAGGCCGGTGAGGACGGAGACGGCCGGGCGCTTGCCCGGGGTGGGGGCGGCCGGGCAGCCGGGGACGGGGTCCGGGGCCTCGGCGAGCTGGCCGGCCGTCAGCGGGCGCCCGGCCAGCAGCTCGGCGGGGACGGCGCCCCAGCGCTGCTCGTACCGCTGCTCGGCGCAGACGCGGGCCTGCCCGGTGCCGTACAGGGGGTTGAGTCCGGCGGCCGGGCCGAGCAGGAAGACCAGCGTGTTGACCGCGATCAGGCCGTACGTGACCACCGCGGCGGGCACCACGGGGCCGCCGTCCCGCGTGTCGGTGTGGCCGGGGGCCGCGAGCGCCATGCGGCCAAGCATCCCTCCACGGGCCGACCGTGACACCGCGCTGTACGGCAGGTGGACTAGGTTCTGTACGGCGGATCTTGTGACCGTCGCATGATCGGTTCGTTGTACTGGTCATGGGGCGGGGAGATCTGAGCAAGGACGAGTGGGACCGG
>NZ_JBFBDY010000107.1:0-17963 GCF_040683475.1 Kitasatospora sp. NPDC093558
GCCGAGGCGTACGGCGTCAGCGGCCCGATCGCCCGCGCCAGCGGCCTCGACTTCGACCTGCGCCGCGACGAGCCCTACCTCGCGTACGGCTCCGAGGAACTGCGGCAGGTGCTCACCGTCGTCACCCGCGAGGAGGGCGACTGCCTGGCCCGCTTCGAGTGCCTGCTGGAGCAGACGCTGAACGCGCTGGACCTCGCCGACGCGTGCCTCGACAAGCTCGTCACCCTGGCCCCCGGCCCGGTCAACCTGCGGCTGCCCAAGGTGCTCAAGGCCCCCGAGGGCAGCACCTACGCCTGGACCGAGAACCCGCTCGGGATCAACGGCTACTACCTCGTCTCGCGCGGCGACAAGACGCCGTGGCGGCTCAAGCTGCGCTCGGCGTCCTTCAACAACATCCAGGCGCTCACCGAACTGCTGCCCGGAACCCTGGTCGCCGACATGGTCGCGATCCTCGGGTCGATGTTCTTCGTCGTCGGCGACATCGACAAGTAGCCGAATCGACCAGTGGCCGAATCGAGAAGCAGCCGAATCGAGAAGCAGCCGAGCGGAAACGCCCCGGACCCTGCGGGCCCGGGGCGTTGCGCTCAGTCCTTCTTCTTCGGCTTCCGGACCGGATCGGCCGGGTGCGGCGCCACCTTGCGGTCGCCCTTCGTGGCGATCCGCTCCTCGCACAGGCCGGCCAGCACGTCGTAGCCCGCCTTGCCCATCAGCTCGGTGAGCTCTGGGCGGTAGCTGACGTACACCGGGTCCGGGCCGCCGTGCGCCTCCGGGCTGCCGGTGCACCACCAGTGCAGGTCGTGGCCGCCCGGGCCCCAGCCGCGGCGGTCGTACTCGCCGATGGTCACCTGGAGGTAGCGGGTGTCGTCCGGCCGGTCGATCCAGTCGTAGGTGCGGCGGATCGGCAGCTGCCAGCAGACGTCCGGCTTGGTCTCCAGCGGCTCGCGGCCCTCCTTGAGCGCCAGCGCGTGCAGCGCGCAGCCGGCGCCGCCCGCGAACCCGGGGCTGTTCACGAAGATGCACGCGCCGCCCACCCGGCGGGTCTGGCGGTCGCCGTCCTCGTCGAGCATGGTGATGCCGCCGTCGGTCCTGATCCGGCCCTTGCCGTCGGTGCCGTGCGCGAAGTTCTCCCAGAGGTCCGGGGTCAGCCGGGCCGCGTGGCCGGCGACGCGCTTCTCGTCGTCCTCGTCCGAGTAGTGCGCGCCCAGCGTGCAGCAGCCGTCCGAGGCGCCGCGGCCCTCGCGGATGCCGTGGCAGCCGCGGCCGAACACGCAGGACCAGCGGGAGGTCAGCCAGGTGAGGTCGCAGCGGAACACCTGCTCCTCGTCGGCCGGGTCGGGGAACTCGACCCACGCGCGCGGGAAGTCGAGCGGGACCTCGGCGCGCAGGGTCGGCATGGCCAGGTCGACCGGGGTCGGAGCGGCCGGGGCCTTCGCCTTGGACTTCTTCTTGGACGTTTCTGCTGGTGCCACCCGGCAAGGGTAGAGCCTCCGGGGGAACCGGCGGCCGTGTCGGGCAGTCCGTTCAGTTTGATGATTCCGAGCCGTTGCGTGTTGGATGCCCCGTGCGTCCGTGCCCGCGGCGCCCGACGCCCGATCTGGAGCCCTGAGCCGTGACCGCCCAGCCCCGCGCCGTCCGGACCGCCGTCCTCGCCTCGCTCGCGGTCCTGGCCTCCGGCTGCGCCTCCGGACCCGCGCTGCGGGCCCGCGCGGAGGCCGCGCCGCCGCTGTGCGCCGCACCCGTGGTGATCGGCCACCGCGGCGCGCCGCAGAACGCCCCCGAGAACACCATGGCCTCCTTCGACACCGCGCTGCGCCAGGGCGCCGACTGGGTGGAGACCGACGTCCAGACCACCAGGGACGGCGTCCCGGTGCTGATGCACGACCCGAGCGTGGACCGCACCACGAACGGCAAGGGCGCGATCGGCGACCTGACCGCCGCCCAGATCGCCGCCCTGCGGGTGACCGTCGGACCGGGCCCGGCGGAGCCCGTCCCCACCCTGGAGCAGCTGCTCAAGCGGCTCGCCGGCAGCAACGCCACGCTGCTCATGGAGATCAAGTGGCAGCGGCGCACCGAGGACGTCGTCCGGATCGCCAGGCTCGCGGCCGCCAGCGGGGCCCGGGTCATCATGTACTCGTTCTCGGCGGACCACCTGCGCGTGGCCCACGCCGCCGCGCCCGAGCTGCCCATCGTCCTCATCCAGGGCGCCGCCATCGCCGAGAACCCCGGCAACCTCCCGCTGCGCGGCATAGCGCTCGACACCACCCTGGCCAGCGCCTCCCGGATCGCCGCCGAGCGCCGGGCCGGGCGCGAGGTGTACGTGTGGACCGTCGACGACGAGGAGTCCTGGCAGCTGATGACCGGCCGCGACGCCGACGGCCTGATCACCGACACCCCAGGCCCGGCCCGCCGCTGGCTGGACGCCAACTGCCCCACCGACCGCTCGGCCGGCTCTCGCGGACACTGAGGGATCCGCCGAGGGATCCGGCCACCACACCCCGTCCCGTCCCCCGGCGCCGGCCGTCCCCGCGGCACCCGCGACCAGCACGAGTGCCGCCTCGGCGCCGCCGAAGTGCCGTCGCGACCGATCACCCGCGCGGCCGGATCGCGTAGCGTGGAGAGTTATGCGACTCGGTGTGCTCGACGTAGGTTCCAACACGGTCCACTTCCTCGTGGTGGACGCCCACCCGGGCGCCGCCCCGGTGCCCGCGTACTCGCACAAGGCCGAACTGCGCCTCGCCGAGCTGCTCGACGAGGCCGGCGCGATAAGCGAGGCCGGCGTCGAGCGGCTGGTCGGCCACGTCGCCTCCTCGCTGCGCGTCGCCGAGGACAAGGGCGTCGTCGACATCCTGCCCTTCGCCACCTCCGCCGTCCGCGAGGCCGCCAACGGCGAGCAGGTGCTGCGCCGCGTCGCCACCGAGACCGGCGTCGACCTGCGGGTCCTGTCCGGGCAGGACGAGGCCCGGCTCACCTTCCTCGCGGTGCGCCGCTGGTTCGGCTGGTCCTCCGGCCGGCTGCTCAACCTGGACATCGGCGGCGGCTCGCTGGAGATCGCCTGCGGCCTGGATGAGCAGCCCGACGCCGCCTGCTCGCTGCCGCTCGGCGCCGGCCGGCTGACCGCCCGCTGGCTGCCCGGCGATGTCGCCGACCCGGACGGGCTGCGCGAGCTGAGACGCCACATCCGCGCCGAGATGGGCACCGTGGTCGGCGAGATCTCCCGGTTCGGCGCCCCGCAGCACGCGGTCGCCACCTCCAAGACCTTCAAGCAGCTCGCCCGGATGACCGGCGCCGCCCCCGCCGACGCCGGCCCGTACGCCGACCGCCGGCTCACCCGCACCGGCCTGTCCGCGTGGCTGCCCCGGCTGTCCGCCATGACCGTCGCCGAGCGGGCGCAGATCCCCGGCGTCTCCGAGGGCCGCGCCAAGCAACTGCTGGCCGGCGCGCTGGTCGCCGACGCGGCGATGGACCTCTTCGGACTCGAGGAGCTCGACGTCTGCCCGTGGGCCCTGCGCGAGGGCATCATCCTGCGCCGCCTGGACGCCATGGACAGCCCCGCCGACCGCCGCCGGCCCGCGCTGACCACCTGAGGCGGCCGGGCCGCGACGGCTGAGAGCCGCGTCTCGTTCGCCCGGAGTTCGATGCCGTTCGCGAGCCGGTCCGCTTACGCTGTCTCCCGTGGTGCAACCAGCGGGCGAGGACGGGACGCGGGAGGACCGCGCCCCCGGCGACGGGCAGCCGCGGCTCGACGGACCGCGCCGCAAGCTGGGCAAGGCGGTCAAGGGCGCCACCGCCGCGCAGGCCGCCAAGGCAGTCAAGGCGGCCCAGCGCACCGCGCAGGGCGCCAAGAAGGCGGCGGCCAAGAAGACCACGGCCAAGAGGACTGCGGCCGAGAAGACCACGGCTGAGAAGACCACGGCCGAGAAGCTGCCCACCAAGACGGCCACGAAGACGGCCGCGAAGCCGGTGGCGGCGGCCGGGAAGACCACCCCCAAGGCGAGCCCGAAGGCCGCCGCGCCCGCGGCCCCGGCGCGCAAGGAGACCCGCACCGCCCGCGCCGCCGGAGCCGCCAAGGCCGCCGTCCAGTCCGTGAAGTCGGTCAAGGCCGCCAAACGCGAGGCCACCCGCGCGCCCCTCCTGCGCACCACCGACCGGCTCGTGCTGCCCCCGCACCCGGCCCTGCACATCCCGGACACCAAGGTCGCCCTCTCCACCGCCTCGGTGTACCCCGCGAGCACCGCCGTCGCCTTCGAACTCGCCGCCAAGCTCGGCTACGACGGCGTCGAGGTCATGGTCTGGAACGACCCGGTCAGCCAGGACATCGAGGCGCTGCGCCGCCTCTCCGACCACCACCGGATGCCGATCCTCGCCGTGCACGCCCCCTGCCTGCTGATCACCCAGCGGGTCTGGACCACCGACCCGTGGACGAAGCTGGTCCGCGCCCGGGCGGCGGCCGAGAAGCTCGGCGCGAGCGCCGTCGTCGTCCACCCGCCGTTCCGCTGGCAGCGCCAGTACGCCCGCGAGTTCGTCGAGGGCATCGACCGCATGGCGGGCGAGACCGACGTCCGGTTCGCGGTCGAGAACATGTACCCGTGGCGCTACCGGGACCGCGAGATGCTCGCCTACGCCCCCGGCTGGGACGTCACCGAGGAGGCGTACCGGCACTACACCATCGACCTCTCGCACGTCTCCACCTCCCGGATCGACGCGTTCGAGATGGTCGAGCGGATGGGCGACCGGCTCGCCCACATCCACCTCGCCGACGGCAGCGGCTCCGGCAAGGACGAGCACCTGATCCCCGGCCGCGGCAACCAGCCCTGCGCCGAGCTGCTGGAACACCTCGCCCGCACCGGCTTCGACGGCCACGTCGTGCTGGAGGTCAACACGCGGCGCTCCGCGTCCCCCGCCGAACGCGAGGCCGACCTCGCCGAGGCGCTCGCCTTCACCCGCTTGCACCTGGCCACCCCCTCGCGCGTACGCTGAACCCTCGTGCCCCACTGGGCACCAACTGCCGCGCGTAGGGGGAGACATGACGGAGGAAAGCTTCCGGGCGCTCGCTCAGAGCTTCGGCGGGGTCGCCGCCGAGTACGACCGCGGCCGCCCGACCTACCCCGGCGAACTCTTCGACGCCCTGGAGCGGCTCTCCGGCCGCGGCCTCAAGGGCGCCCGCGTCCTGGACGTCGGCGCCGGCACCGGCATCGCCACCCGGCTGCTCGCCACCCGCGGCGCCGACGTCGTCGCCGTCGAGCCCAACGGCGGCATGGCCGCCCAGTTCCTCGCCTCCTCGCCCGGCCTGCCGCTGGTCCGGGCCTCCGGCGACGACCTGCCCTTCCACGACGGCTCCGCCGACCTGATCACTTACGCCCAGGCCTTCCACTGGACCCGGCCCGAGCTGTCCGTCCCCGAGGCGATCCGGGTGCTGCGCCCCGGCGGCGCGCTCGCCACCTGGTGGAACGTCCACGACGAGACCGTCCCGTGGGTGCGGGCCCGGGCCGAGCGGATGGCCGCCGCGCTGCCCGACCACTACCGCGGCTACGGCGGGATCAGCGAGCACACCAGCCACTTCGCCCCGGCCGGTCTCGCGGTCGAGCGCGTGGTGATGCGCTGGGAGCGGCGGGTCACCGTCGACCACGTGATCACCGACCTCACCTCCCGCTCGTACCTGGCCTCGCTCGACCCGGCCGAGCGCGAGCCGGTCCTCGCCGCCGAGCGCGAGGCCACGCTCGCCGAGTTCCCCGGGGGCTGGGTGGTCGAGCCGTTCACCCTGGAGCTGGTCGTCGCCGTCACGCCTGCCTGAGCCCCGGGCGCGCGGGTCCTCCCGTACGCCCGCCTGAGCCCCGGGCGCGCGGGTCCTCCCGTACGCCCGCCGCCTGACCGCATCGCGGACGGACCGTCCGCGGCCCGGACGGCGGGCGTAGGCTCGGAAGCCACAGCGGCTGCCGCACCCTCCCACCGCGGGGCCGCGCGCGAGCCCCGAAGGAGTGGAGCACAGTGCCCGATCTGAGGTCCCGTACGGTCACCCACGGTCGCAACATGGCAGGCGCCCGGGCGCTTCTCCGGGCCGCCGGCGTAGCCCGCGAGGACTTCGGCAAGCCGATCATCGCGGTAGCCAACTCCTTCACCGAGTTCGTCCCCGGCCACACCCACCTCCAGCCGGTGGGCCGGATCGTCTCCGAGGCGATCAAGCGGGCCGGCGGCATCCCGCGCGAGTTCAACACCATCGCCGTCGACGACGGCATCGCGATGGGCCACGGCGGCATGCTCTACTCGCTGCCCTCGCGCGACCTGATCGCCGACTCGGTCGAGTACATGGTCAACGCGCACTGCGCCGACGCCCTGATCTGCATCTCCAACTGCGACAAGATCACCCCGGGCATGCTGATGGCCGCGCTGCGGCTCAATATCCCGACCGTCTTCGTCTCCGGCGGCCCGATGGAGGCCGGCAAGGCCACCCTCGTCGACGGCACCGTGCGCAAGCTCGACCTCGTCGACGCGATCTCCCAGGCCGTCAACGAGAACGTCTCCGACGAGGACATCGCGATCATCGAGGAGAACGCCTGCCCCACCTGCGGCTCGTGCTCCGGCATGTTCACCGCCAACTCGATGAACTGCCTCACCGAGGCGATCGGCCTCTCGCTGCCCGGCAACGGCTCCGTCCTCGCCACCCACACCGCCCGCAAGGCCCTGTACGAGGACGCCGGCCGGACGGTCGTCGAGATCGCCAACCGGCACTACGGCCAGGACGACGCCTCCGTGCTGCCCCGCGCGATCGCCACCCGAGCCGCCTTCGAGAACGCCATGGCCCTCGACATCGCCATGGGCGGCTCGACCAACACCATCCTCCACCTGCTCGCCGCCGCGCAGGAAGCCGAGGTGGACTTCGACCAGCGGGCCATCGACGCGATCTCCCGCAAGGTGCCCTGCCTGTCCAAGGTCGCGCCCAACGGCTCGTACTACATGGAGGACGTCCACCGGGCCGGCGGCATCCCCGCCATCCTCGGCGAGCTGTACCGGGCCGGGCTGCTCAACGAGGACGTCCACACCGTGCACGCCGACTCGCTCGCCGAGTGGCTCAAGACCTGGGACGTGCGCGGCGGTTCGCCCTCCGCCGAGGCCGTCGAGCTGTGGCACGCCGCGCCCGGCTGCGTCCGCTCCGCCGAGGCCTTCTCGCAGTCCGAGCGCTGGGAGTCGCTGGACACCGACGCCGCCCGCGGCTGCATCCGCAGCGTCGAGCACGCCTACTCCGTCGAGGGCGGCCTCGCCGTGCTGCACGGCAACCTCGCCGAGGACGGCTGCATCGTGAAGACCGCCGGCGTCGACGAGTCGATCTGGACCTTCAGCGGCCCGGCCGTCGTCGTCGAGTCCCAGGACGACGCCGTCGAGGCGATCCTCGCCAAGCGGGTCAAGGAGGGCGACGTCGTCGTCATCCGCTACGAGGGCCCCAAGGGCGGCCCCGGCATGCAGGAGATGCTCTACCCGACCTCCTTCCTCAAGGGCCGCGGCCTCGGCAAGGCCTGCGCGCTCGTCACCGACGGCCGCTTCTCCGGCGGCACCTCGGGCCTGTCCATCGGCCACGCCTCCCCGGAGGCCGCCTCCGGCGGCACCATCGCCCTCGTCGAGGACGGCGACATCATCGCCATCGACATCCCCGGCCGGACCATCTCCCTGGAGGTCCCGGACGAGGTCCTCGCCGAGCGCCGCCGGGCGCTGGAGGCCTCGGGCGGCTACCGCCCGAAGAACCGCGACCGCCAGGTCAGCCAGGCCCTGCGCGCCTACGCCGCGATGGCCACCTCCGCCGACAAGGGCGCCGTCCGCGACGTCACCAAGCTCGGCTGAGCCGCCCGGCACGCACGCGCGGAGGAGCCGTCCCGGCCGTCGGGACGGCTCCTCCGCCGCGTCCGGGGGCCGTGGGACAAGGGGGCCGGGGGATAATCGGCGGCGTGAGCGAGCAGCCCCCCACCCCCGCCCAGGACCCCGCCGGCACCCCGGACCCCGCCGCCCCCCGGCCGGAGCCGATCCGCTGGTTCGGCACCAGCTGGGTGCACCGCGACCACGGCTACTGGGCGCGCCGCGTCGCCGTGTCGGCCGGGTCGCTGGTCACCGCCGCGGCCGCCGCGTTCGTGCTGCGCCTGGCCGTCGAGGGCGTCGCGCTCTCCGCCCAGGGCGGGTTCCTCAACACCCTGCTGGTCCTGGCCGTCGCGGTCTGCTCGCTGCTGGCCGCGCTGCGCACCTGGAAGGTGTTCGCCGAGGGCCGGGACGGGCTCACCGGCTGGATGGCCGAGGACCGCTCGCTCGGCGCGGTCTGGATGATCGGCGGGGTCGGCTCCCTGCTCGCGTACTTCCTCCGCAGCCTCACCGAGGCCCCCGGCGAGGGCGTCCTGCGGGCGCGGTACGAGCGGGCCGTCGAGCAGTACGAGAAGCGCCGGGCCGGCCGCGGCGGCCGACCCGGCGGGAAGCGCAGGCGCTGACGGTCAGCTGCGGCTGACCGTGCCGCACCCGGGGGAGGTGTCCAGCTCCTTGCTGTTGTCGTACGGGTCGTGGGTCGGCCCGGTCTGCTCCGGGTGGGGCCGGCTGAACTGGGGGAAGCTCGGGTGGAAGAAGCCGTCGTGGAGCGTGCACGAGCTGTTGCCGAACCGGCTGTTGGTCTTGCTGATGTTGATCTTCTGTGAGTTGGCGCGGTACTTGCCGGGGTCGTAGAACCGGAAGTCCGTCACCCGGCGGACGATGGTGCGGGCGATCCCGGTGTCACCGGCGACGTCCCCGGCGGTGGTGACCGTCCAGCCCACCGGCTTCGCCGTGCCGTCGACGGGAGGCGCCGGCGCGGTCGGGTGCGGCGCGGTGGGGTGCGGCGTCGCACTCGGCTCCTGCGCGGCCAGCTTGGCGGCGTCCGGGCCCGGGCGCAGCGCGTACACGAAGGTGTAGTCGGTGTGCACCAGCACGCCGCGGTCGCCGTCGTCGCTCAGCGTCGTCCAGCCCTTGACCTTGACCGTGTCGCCCACCGGGATGGCGTCGCGGCCGTCGAAGCGGGAGAACCACGATCCGGGGTTGGTCTCGTCCGAGGGGGCGTCGAGCGCATGGGTCGGCTTGACCTGGGCCTCGCGGTCCATCAGGGCGAGTGCGGCATCGGGCCGGCCACCGGCGATCACCTGGGGGTCGAGGTTCGCGGCCACCAGGAAGTCCTTCACCAGCTTGAGCTGGCCGCCCACGTCGTCCTCGTCGAAGACGCCGATGGCCTTCGCGGCCGGCAGCTCGATCCCGGCGGCTCCCGTGGGCCAGCTCTCGGCGGGGGAGCCGGCCCACGGGTGGTCGACGGTCGCGCGCTTCGGATCCGTGGTCGGCGGCGCGGTGGTCGGCTTGGCCGTCTCGGGTGCCACGGTCGGCACGGGAGCGGGGGCCGGGACGGCGGCCGCCGTGCGGGAGTCGTCGCCGTGGTACCAGTTCCGCAGGCCGTCGATGTTGAGGGCCGCCAGCAGCACCACGATGGTCAGCACGACGAAGAGCGGCGTGCGCCACTCCAGGCCGCCCCGGCGCTTGGGCGGGCGCGGGTTGCCCCAGGGGTCGACGACCTTGAGCTTCGGCTTGCGGCCGAACCGGCGCCTGGGCGCGGCCGGGCCGTCGTTGACCGACCGGCGGCCGCCCGGGTCGACCGGCGGGGTGTGCTTCCACTGGGCGGCCAGCATCCGGGTGCGGCCGGACTGTTCCTTGACGGCGGCACCCTTGACGAACTCCTCGTCGAGGACGAGGTCCGCGAACGGGTCCTTCCCGCCCGCTCCGGACGGGTCGGACCCGCCCGGCTCACCGCCCTCCGAGGGGCGCGGTTCTGGATCTTCGGCGATCGGCATCGCGCCAGTATGCCGACGGGGTGTGACGGTTGGTCGATCGGGGGCACGCCTTGTGGTGAACTCGTGTGCCGAGTGCGGATGTTTACCCCATTTGCGCAGGTCGCGGCGGTGCCGACGGGCCTCAGCCGCGGCTGCGGGCCTGCTTCACCGAGCCGACCACGCCGGCGATCGCCAGCAGGATCCCGGCCGGGATGAGCGACTCGAAGAACGCGGCGAACACGCCCGCGTCGCCGAGGAACAGCTGCGCCAGCGTGTTCAGCAGGAGCAGTCCGCCGGCCGCCGGGAGCGCCGCCTGCCACGGGTGCGCGTCGGCCCACCGCCGCAGCCGCCGGTCCCCGGTGTCGCGCCGCAACTGGCCGCCCAGCGTGCCGACGAGGAAGAAGAAGAACAGACCCCAGCCGGCCGGTCCGGCCAGGATGCTCAGCGACCAGTGCCCGGTGATCGCGTCGATCCCCAGGGCCGTCGCCCCCACCACCGCACCGACCCCCGCGGCCGTCCGCCACGGGCCCATCGTCGCCGAGGCGACGGCGAGTTGCCGGTTCTCACGTCGGGACATTTCGTCGTGTGCCATAGGTCCACGGTGCTCCTGCGGAGGGCCCGGGGCCATAGGGGAAACCCCCGAGTTTCTCCGTAAGGGACCGTGGATCCCTCCCGGGGGACCACGGACCGGACGGTCGCGCGGGGGGCTGCCGCGCGGTGCGAGGATGGCAGCAGTACCGAGGGTTAGGAGCGGCCATGGGCGGCAGCGCAGCGCACGGACAGAAGATCGCCTTCCTGGGCACCGGCAAGATCGGGGAGGCCCTGCTCTCCGGCCTGCTGCGGGCCGGCAAGGACCCGGCGGACGTCCTGGTGACCGCCCGCCGCCCCGAGCGCGCCGCCGAACTGGCCGACCGCTACGGCGTCGTGGCCGTCGCCAACACCGAGGCCGCCAAGCTCGCCGACACCCTGATCCTCGCCGTGAAGCCGCAGGACATGGGCACCCTGCTGGAGGAGCTCGCGCCGCACGTCAGCCCGGACCGGCTGGTGATCTCGGCCGCGGCCGGCATCCCCACCGCGTGGTTCGAGGAGCGGCTGGCGGCCGGCACGCCGGTGGTCCGGGTCATGCCCAACACGCCCGTCCTCGTGGACGAGGGGATGAGCGTCATCTCCGGCGGCTCGCACGCCACCGAGGAGCACCTGGCGCGGGCCGAGGAGATCTTCAGCTCGGTCGGCAAGGCGCTGCGGCTGCCCGAGGCCCAGCAGGACGCGGCCACCGCGCTCTCCGGCTCCGGGCCGGCCTACTTCTACTTCCTGGTCGAGGCGATGACGGACGCCGGCATCCTGCTCGGCCTGCCCCGGCAGGTGGCGCACGACCTGATCGTCCAGTCGGCGATCGGCGCCTCGGTGATGCTGCGCGACTCCGGCGAGCACCCGGTGAAGCTGCGCGAGGCCGTCACGTCCCCGGCCGGCACGACCATCGCCGCGATCCGCGAGCTGGAGAACCACGGGGTGCGGGCCGCGCTGCTGGGCGCCCTGGAGGCGGCCAGGGACCGCTCGCGCGAGCTGGCCTCCGGGGGGAAGTAACCGGCTCGAACATCCGTCCGGCTAGGCTCGGCGGCATGGCCTACGACCTGGTGATCTTCGACAACGACGGCGTCCTGGTGGACAGCGAACCGCTCTCCAACCGGGTGCTGGCCGAGTACCTCACCGAACTCGGCCACCCGACGACGATCGAGGAGAGCTACCGGGACTTCATGGGCTGTGCCGCCCACCGCATCCACGACGTGATCGCCGAGCGGTACGACGGCGCGACGCTGCCCGAGGGCTTCGACGAGCTCTTCCACGGCCGGGTCTTCGACGCGTTCGGCGCCGAACTCACCGCCGTCCGGGGCGCGGAGGCGCTGCTGAAGGAGCTCCGGCAGCGCGCCGTCCCGTACTGCCTGGCCTCCTCCGCGCACCACGCGTGGATCCGCACCGCGCTCGACGTCACCGGCCTGCGCGGGCACTTCGCCGAGGAGCTGATCTTCAGCGCGCAGGACGTCGGCATCGGCAAGCCCGCGCCGGACCTGTTCCTGCACGCCGCCCGCACGCTCGGCGTCGACCCCTCGCGCTGCCTGGTGCTGGAGGACAGCCCGAACGGCGTCCTGGCCGCCCGCGCCGCCGGCATGGACGTGTACGGCTACACCGCGCTCACCGATCCGGCCAGGCTGACGGCCGCCGGGGCCACCGGGCTGATCGCCGACCTCGCCGAGGTGCCCGCGATGCTGGGCTGATCGCGATGCTGGGCTGATCGTGCTGTTGGGCTGATCGTGCTGTTGGGCTGATCGCGGAAAGCGCTGCACACCCTCTCCCCAAACTCCTCCGGGGCACCTACGCTCTCGCCAACATCGTCGTACCGGCCGGTAGCGAGGTTCCCGCGCATGAATCCAGAGATCCCGTCCCGCCTGCGGGCCGGCCGCGCCGCCCTGGCCCTGAGCTTCCTGCTCCAGGGCACGACCTTCGCGCTGCTGGTCACCTGCATCCCGGAGATCCAGCACCGGTACGGGCTGAGCGACGGGCTGCTGCCGGTGTTCCTGGCCGCCGTGCCGATCCTCGCGGGCGTCGGTTCGATCACCTCCGAGCAGTTGGTGAAGCGCACCGGCGCGCGGGCCGTCCTGCGGGTCGTCCAGCCGGGCGTCTGCCTCAGCCTCGCCGGCGCCGGCCTCGGCGACGAGCTGTGGCAACTCGCCATCGCGCTGGGGGCGTTCGGACTACTGGTGGGGGCGCTGGACGCCAGCATGAACATGCTGGGCGTCGGGCTCCAGCACCGCTACGGCCGCTCGATCATGATCGGCTTCCACGCCGCGTTCAGCCTCGGCGGCATCCTCGGCGCGGCCGTCGCGGGCCTCGGCTCGCACTACGACCTCGGCCTGCCAGTGCTGTTCGGCACCGCGGCCGCGGTGATCGCCCCGCTCGCCCTGCTGGTCGGCACCCGCTTTGCCGGCCCCGCCGAACTGGGCGACGCCGTCCGGGAGGCCGCCGAGGCCGCCGCCCGCTCGATCCCGTGGCGGCCGCTGCTGCCGCTGTGCCTGGCGATGGCCTTCGCCTACATCGCGGACGCCTCGGTCTCCAACTACAGCGTCAAGTACCTGACGGACGGTCTCGGCAGCCCCGAGGACGTCGCCAAGCTGTCCTACCTCGGCTACATGGTGGCGATGCTGCTCGGCCGCGCCCTCGGCGACCGCGCGGTGCAGCGCTGGGGCGCCGTCCCGGTGGTCCGCGGCGGTGCGACGCTGGCGGCGCTCGGCTTCGCGGCCGCCGCGGCGGCGCCCGCGCCCTGGGCGGGCATCGCCGGGTTCACGCTGCTCGGCTTCGGCATCTGCGCGATCATCCCGCAGGTGTTCGCGGCCGGCGGGCGGCTCTTCCCGGCCGACTCGGACGCCGCGGTGGCCCGGCTCAACCTCTTCAACTACGTGGGCTTCCTGATCGGTTCGCCGCTGGTGGGGGCGATCGCGGACGGCAGCTCGTACCGCTGGGCGCTGCTCGCCCCGATGGTGCTGGTGCTCGCCGTCCTCCCGCTGGCCGACCGCTTCGCCCCGGCGTCCGCCTTGGCGCCCGCCGAGGCGTAGCGCCTTTTACTCGGCGCGGATCTCGTCCAGGGACTCCCGCAGGATCGCGCGGGCGCGGGTGAACCAGTCGGTCAGGACGGCGACCTCGTCCGGCGTGTAGTCGGCGAACAGGGCGCCGACGCGCTCGTAGAACGGCCCGTAGACCTGCAGGATGCGCTCCTGCGCGTCGTCGGCCATCACCACCCGCACCCGGCGGCGGTCGCCCGGGTCGGCCTCCCGGCGTGCGTACCCGGCCTTCTCCAGCCGGTTGAGCACGCCGGTGACGGCGCCGGTGGTCAGCTGGGCGCGCTCGGCGAGGTCGCCGGCGGCGAGCGCCTCGCCGGCCAGGGCGGCCTCGATGACGAAGCCGAGGCAGGTCAGGTCGGTCACGTTGAGCCCGAGCCGCGCGGCGATGTCCTGCTGCCCGAACTGCGCGAGCGCGATCATCCGGTCCATCGCGTAGAGCGCCTGCTCGGGCGTCGCCTGGGGGCGCGGCTTGCCCTTCACCCGGGATCTCCTTAGCATCTAAGTAACTTATCTCGTGAGATAAAACATTCACTCGGGGGTCGAGCCCCGGCGAACCCGTCCATCACACCAAAAGAGGAGACATGGGCGCACACGGCGAACACGACATGGGACACACCGTCGCGGGCTGGACCGGGTCCGTCATCGTGATCCTCGGCTCCGCGGTCGCGGGCGTCGCGCTCGTGGCCGGCTCGGCCCCCGGCCTCTGGGCCGGCGGCCTGGTCGTCGCCCTCGGGGCGGTGGTCACCTGGCTGCTCCACCTCGCCGGTTGGGGCAAGCCCACCGGACCGCGCCCGCCGGAGCACCGGCACTGGCGCACCCCCGACCCGGCCGGCCGGCGCGGCCACCCCGACTGCCTCGGCTGCCGCCTCGCCGGGCGCAATACCGACCGCCTCGCCGGCCGCGATATGGGCCGCAACCCCGGCCGCGCGCCGGTTTCCGCGCCCGCGGCCACCACCGCTCCGGCCCCGGCCGCCGACCGCTCCTGACGTCCTGCTTCAAGCCGCCTTTCCCCCGAGGGTTTGAACGCCGGCCGCCGGGACTCGCCCCGGCCCGGCAGCGGCCCGCGGGCCGCCACCCACTACGGTGGACGCCATGCCCGAAGCCGAGCGCGACCTCCCCTGCGGCCTGCACCTCTTCTGGGACGAGGCCGTCACCGCCTACGACTTCGGCCCCGGCCACCCGATGGACCCGACCCGGCTGGCCCTCACCATGCGCCTCGTCGAGGCCCTCGGACTGGCCACCGCGCCCGGCGTGACCGTCAAGGCGGCGCCCCCGGCCGGGGATTCGACGCTGCACCTCGTGCACACCCGCGAGTACGTCGAGGCCGTCCGGTACGCCGCCGCGAACCCCGACCGGCACGACCCCCGGCACGGCCTCGGCACCGACGACAACTGGGCCTTCCCGGCGATCCATTCGGCCTCCGCCCTGATCGCGGGCCAGTCCGTCGCCGCCGCCGAGGCCGTCTGGCGCGGCGACGCCCCGCATGCCGTCAACTTCAGCGGCGGACTGCACCACGCCATGCCCGCCAAGGCCTCCGGCTTCTGCATCTACAACGACCCGGCGCTCGCCATCGCCCGCCTGCTCGAACTCGGCGCCGAGCGCGTCGCGTACGTCGACGTGGACGTCCACCACGGCGACGGCGTCCAGCAGGCCTTCTGGAACGACCCCCGGGTGCTCACCGTCTCGCTCCACGAGCACCCCGCCACGCTCTTCCCGCAGACCGGCTTCCCGGCCGAGACCGGCGGCCCCGACGCCCCCGGCAGCGCCGCCAACCTGCCGCTCCCGGCCGGCACCGGCGACGCCGGCTGGCTGCGCGCGTTCCACGCCCTGGTGCCCGAGCTCCTCGCCGCCTTCCGCCCGGACGTCCTGGTCACCCAGCACGGCGCGGACACCCACCTGGAGGACCCGCTCGCCCACCTCGCCGTCACCGTCGACGCCCAGCGGCTGATCGCCGAGGAACTGCACGACCTCGCCCACCGGCACGCCGGCGGGCGCTGGGTCGCCACCGGAGGGGGCGGCTACGCCGTCGTGGACGTCGTCCCGCGCGCCTGGACGCACCTCGTCGCGACCGCCGCCGGACACCCCGTCGACCCGGCCACCGAGACCCCCGAACCGTGGCGCGCCGAGGTCTACCGCCGCACCCGCCGCCCCGCCCCGCTGCGCATGACCGACGGCGCCCGCCCGGTGTGGCGCGACTTCGAGGCGGGATACGATCCGGCCGACCGTCTGGACCAGGCGATCCTCGCCAGTCGTCGCGCCGTCTTCCCCCACCACGGCCTGCTGGCCTGAAACCGGCGCCCCGGCGGCCCGCACGGGGGCGGTGCGCACGCCCACTGCTACGAACCGCCGAGTGACTACGTACTGCAACAGGCCTATCTCTCACCGTACGAGGACTGCGCTTCCCCCTCTTCCCACTGGTACCACCCATAACTACTCTGGGGATACACGTGTGCCGGTGGAGTCACCGGAGGGGAAGCCGGTGCCTTGCACACGGGTTAAGGGTCGGGTGATGGTCATGAGTTCCGGCGAACGCCCCCTGCAGGAAGTCGTCTTCCTGACCGTGGCGGAGGTTGCCGCGGTCATGCGGGTGTCCAAGATGACGGTGTACCGCCTGGTGCACAGCGGAGAGCTGCCGGCCATCCGGGTCGGACGGTCCTTCCGGGTGCCCCAGCAGGCGGTGCACGAGTACCTCAAGGAGTCCTACGTGCGGCTCGAGAGCGCGTAGGGCGGGGCGCGCGGGTGCGGGGTCCACGACCGTGGGCTCCGCACCCGTTTGCCACGGATTTCCCCTGAGTTCCCCCGCCCACGGGGGCGCGATTTACAGCCCCGGGCACCCGGACGGTAGGCTAGGCCCTCACGTCAGTCGTATGGACTCCGTCTCTCACGGACGAGAGTCTCAGTGAGCGAGGGTTGTTCCGTGGGCTCTGTCATCAAGAAGCGTCGCAAGCGTATGGCCAAGAAGAAGCACCGCAAGCTTCTGAAGCGGACCCGCGTTCAGCGTCGCAACAAGAAGTAAGCGCCCCCGGCCGCGCCCTGCGCGCCGCGCGCTTCCACCGCCCGCCGGGCCCTTTCGTGGGCCGGGCGGGCGGTGTCGTTTCACGGCCCGTAACGGTCGCACGGTACGGTGCAGGCGGGTTGCCCGGGTCCGAGGAATGGGGTGCAGCGTGGGCGTCGTCGTGCTCGTCACGGGTGTGGCCCGGCATCTCGGGGCCCGCTTCGTCGCCGAGGTCCGCCGCCGGCCCGACGTCGACCTGGTGGTCGGCGTCGACGTGCAGCCGCCCCGGCGCCCGGTCGAGGAGCCGGACGGCCCGGCCGCGCCGTACCGCTTCCACCAGCTCGACCTGCGCCGCCCCGCCGTCGCCCGGGTGATCGCCGAGCACGGCGTGGACACCGTCGTGCACCTCAGCGTCTCCGCCACCGGGCTGGGCTCCACCAACCGCTCCGCGGTGAAGGAGTCCAACGTGATCGGCACCATGCAGTTGCTGGGCGCCTGTCAGAAGGCGCCGGGCGTGCGGCGCCTCGTGGTGAAGTCGACCACCGGCGTCTACGGCTCGGCCCCGCGCGACCCGGCCGTGTTCACCGAGCGGATCCAGCCGAAGAACCCGCCCGGCGGGGGCTTCGCCAAGGACGCCGCGGAGGTCGAGGGCTACGTCCGCGGCTTCGCCCGGCGTCGGCCGGACGTCGCCGTGACGGTGCTGCGCTTCGCCAACATCGTCGGCCCCGCCGCGGACACCCCGCTCGGCGAGTACTTCGCGCTGCCGGTGCTGCCGACCGTCCTCGGGTACGACCCCCGGCTCCAGTTCGTGCACGAGGACGACGCCGTCGCCGTGCTCTGCCGGGCCGCCGCCGAGCCGGAGCCCGGCACCGTCAACACCGGCACCTTCAACGTGGCCGGGGAGGGCGTCCTGCTGCTCTCCCAGTGCGCCCGCCGGCTCGGCCGGCCGACGCTGCCGCTGCTGCTGCCCGCGGTCAGCTGGATGGCCGTGCTGGCCCGGCAGACCCGCCTGGTGGACGTCTCGCCCGAGCAGCTGCGGCTCCTCACCCACGGGCGCGTCGTGGACACCACCCGCCTGCGCGAGACCTTCGGCTACCGCCCGGCGTTCACCACCCCGGAGGCCTTCGCCGACTTCGCCGCCGCCCGGGGCCCCGGCCTCCTGCCGCCCGAGCGGCTCGCCGCCGCCGCCGACCGGCTGACCGGCCTGCTCGGCCCGGAACCGGCCCCCGCCGACCGCAGCAGCACCGGCCGCAGCCGTACAGACCGCAGCCGTACGGACCGCGACCGCACCGACCGCCCCACCCGACCGAGGAGCTGAACCCGCCATGAGTGCCGCAGCCGAGAACGCGCCGGGCGAGGCCAAGGTCATCCCGATCGAGTCCGCCCAGAGGGCCCGCCGTCAAACTCGCGTCGTCCGCCCGGAGGGCGGGCGGGGCGGCGTTGGGGTGCGTGGATCGCAAGGCGGAGGAGGGAGTCCATGCGGAGCATCGGCGACCGACGACAACGCGGCGAGGCGCGTGCCCCGGCGTCGCCCCGCAG
>NZ_JBFBDY010000108.1:0-17892 GCF_040683475.1 Kitasatospora sp. NPDC093558
GCCCCACCACCACCGTCCCCGCCGGGTCGACGACCGACGGCTCCGGCCCGTTCGGCGCCTCCCCGCACCCGGGCCCGGCCGCCCCCGGCTCGGCCGCCCAGCCGTCCGGCACCGCGAGCAGCTCGCCCAGCGCCGGCGCGAGCAGCGTCCGCGCGGACGGCGGGACGACCCCGCCAGCCACGGCCCCCAGCACCGGGAACGGCCCGATCATCCCGCTCTGCACCCGCGGCGACCTCGGCCAGGGCGCGGCCCAGGTCGGGTCGGCCGACGCCGACGGGCGGATCTACGGGTGGTTCGCCGTGACCAACGTCTCCGGGCGCACCTGCCGGCTCGGCGGGCCGGGCGCGGTCGCGGTGACGGCGGTCACCGGGACGGACCGCAGCCGGATCCGGGTGACCGACCACGTCGCGGGCGACCCGGCCACCGGGCTGCCGCTCGCCGACACGGACCCGCCGGTCCTCGCCCCGCAGGCCGGCTACCGGGTGCCGTTCGCCTGGATCCCCGACCCGGTCTGTCCGACCAGCGGCCAGGGCACCGCCACGCCCGCGCCGACCGGCGGAACCGGCACGAACCAGGCCTCGCTCACCACCCAGGCCCCCGCGGCGTCCGGTGCCCCCGCGTCCGGCGCGTCGGCGGCGCCCACGTCGAACCCGCAGGTCACCGCGTCGCCGTCGGCGGGCCCGACCACCGCGCCCACCCCCACGAGCAGCCCGACCCCGAACCCGACCGTCTCCAGCCCGCCGTCCGCCACCATCGCGCACACCCCGGCCCCGGGCAGCCCGTCGGCAGCCACGGCGCTGCTGCCGGGCGCGTGCGCGGGCACGGTGTACCGGGGCGGCCTGCAAGCGGTGGGCGGACCGTCGGCACAGCCGTCGGGGACGTCGACGCCCGGCTAGCCGGAGGCCGGGCCAGGGGCCCGGGAACCGGACCTTCCGGGGCGGTGCCGGCCACCCTGTGGTCGGAGGGCGTGTGAAGAGTGGTTACCGTGGGGGGTGTGTACCGGTTCCTCCTCACTCCGCGCTGGCTCGGCGGCACCGTGCTGGCCCTGGTGGCCATCGCGGTGTGCCTCTGGCTGGGCTCCTGGCAGCTCGGCCGCTTCGAGGACCGGTTCTCCTCGCACAAGGAGGCCGGCAAGGCGCTCGCCGCCACGAGCGAGACCAGGCCGATCGACGCCCTGCTGACCCCGGCCAGCCCGCAGGTCACCACGGACACCGTCGGCAAGCCCGTGACGGTGCACGGCAGTTACGACTCCGCGCACCAACTCCTCGTCCCCAACCGCACGGTGGACGGCAAGCAGGGCTACTACGTGCTCACCCCGCTGCGCACCGCCGACGGCCACGCCGTCGCCGTCGTGCGCGGCTGGGCCCCCGGCGCGCCCACCGACGCGTCGTCCGCGGCGGTGCCGCCGCCCGGCGGTGAGGTGACCGTCACCGGACGGCTCCAGGCGGGCGAGGCCATCGGCAGCAACGGCGCCGTGGCGGGCGGTCTGCCGGCCGGCCAGCTCGGCACGATCAACCGGGCGGCGCTGCTCAACGTGCTGTCGTACGACGGCTGGTACGACGGCTGGGTCGCCGCCGACGCCGCGCCGGCCGGGCTGACCGAGGTGCCGACGGTCCAGCCGCAGGGCGGCGACGGGCTCACGCTCCGCGCGTTCCAGAACCTGGGCTACACGCTGGAGTGGTTCGTCTTCGCGGGCTTCGTGGTCTTCATGTGGTACCGCCTGCTCCGCCGCGAGGCGGAGGCCGAGCAGGACCGGGCCCTCGGACTGGACCCGGTCCTCGACTGAGGGCGCCTTCACCGGCGGCGGCAGCGCTCGCCGTCGCCTTCGGGAGGCCGTCAGCGTGACGGCTTGCCCGCGGCGGTGGGCGGCGCGGCCGGACGTGACGGCGCCACCGGGGCTGCCGTACCCGTCGGGGCTGCCGGGGCTGCCGGGCCCGTCGGGGCCGCAGGGGAGGGCGCCCCGGACGGGGTCTCCCACGGCGCGAAGGTCGACGGACCGGACGGTGTCGGGGCGGGCGTCGGGCCGTTGTGGCACCGGCCGCGGGCGCCGTACCCGACGGCCGACTCGTGGTGGTCGATGTGGTGGTGCACCGACCGGCCGCCCTTCGGGCCCTTGGACCCCTTCGAGCCGCCGGACCCGCTGGACCCGCTCGACCCGCTCGATCCGCCGGACCCCCCGGTCCCGCCGGATCCCTTGGACCCCGATCCGCCCTTCGAACCGCCGCCCGACGTCGCCAGGTAGGCCGCCGGCACCATCGCCGCCCCGAAGTGCGCGCTCGCGGGCGTCGCCGGGGAAGGGGAAGCGGCAGGAGCCGTGGCCGTAGTCGTAGCCGCGGCCGTAGCCGGAGGCGTCGCCACGGCCGAAGCCGTCGCGGTGGCCGAGGGGCCGGCCGGCCCCGCAGGGGGAGGGCAGGCCGCCTCGTCGCGGTGCCCGCCGTGGCAGCCGGTGAGCACGAGCGCACCGGCCACCCCCACCCCCGCCAGCGTCAGCCGACGCCTCACACCGACCCCCCGCCCAGGTGGCGCCGGACGAAGTCGATCTCCAGCCGCAGCTGCTTGATCCGCTCCTCCACGACCAGCGACCCGTGCCCGGCGTCGTACCGGTAGACCTCGTGCGGCTTGCCGAGCCGCTCCAGCCGCTCGACGTAGTTCTCGATCTGCCGGATCGGGCAGCGCGGGTCGTTGACCCCGGCGCTGATGTAGACCGGCACCCGCACCTGCTCGACGTACGTGAGCGGCGACGACGCCGTGAAGCGCTCCGGGACCTCCTCCGGCGTGCCGCCGAAGAGGGTGCGGTCGAGCGACTTGAGCGCCTCCATCTCGTCGGCGTACGCGGTGGGGTAGTCCGCGACGGGCACGGCGGCGACGCCGAGCGCCCAGAGCTCCGGCTGCACGCCGATGCCGAGCAGGGTCAGGTACCCGCCCCAGCTGCCGCCGGTGAGCACCAGCCGGGCCGGGTCGGCGAGGCCGCTCGTGACCGCCCACTCCCGGACGGCCGCGATGTCCTCCAGCTCGATCAGGCCGACGCGCTCGCGCAGGGCGTCCGTCCAGGCCTGGCCGTAGCCGGTGGAGCCGCGGTAGTTGACCCGGACCACCGCGAAGCCGTGGTCGAGCCAGGCGGCCGGGCCGGCGGCGAAGGAGTCGCTGTCGTGGTGCGTCGGGCCGCCGTGGACCTCGAACACGGTCGGGAACGGGCCCTCGCCGGCCCCGGCGGGCCGCTGCACCAGCGCGTGGACGCGCCCGCCGGGCCCGTCCACCCACACGTCCTCGACCGGGATCGAGCCGGGCGGCACCGGGCCGGGCGCGCGCAGGACGACCGTCCCCGCGGTGGAGCGGACGGCGGACGGCTCGGCGGCGGAGGACCAGAGGTACTCGACGGTCCCGTCCGGGCGGGCGGTCGCGCCGCCGACGGTGCCGCGCGGGGTGTCGAGGCGGGTCAGCCGGCCGTCGGCGAGCGAGTACGAGAACAGCTCGCTGCGCGCCTCGTACTCGTGCTCGACGAGCAGGGCCTCGGCGCCCGGGCGCCACTGCGCGGAGACGTCGCCGGGCAGTTCGCGGCCCTGCTCGTCGCGCAGCGGGAGGGCGGTCTCGGCGCCGGTGGCGACGTCCCAGATCATCGGCTCCCAGCGGCCGGTGCGCTGGTGGGCGACGAGCAGGCGGGTGTCGCCCTCGACCGGGGCGAAGCCGAGGCAGGCGACGCCGCGCGGCTCGTCCCGGCCGGTCACCTCGTCGAGCTCGGCGACGGTCTCGATGCCCGCGCCCCCGGCGCCGCCGCCGGGGAGCAGGCGCACGACCCGGATCGCGGAGTGCATCGCGTCGCCGTGCTCGGTGTGGTCGATCGCGAGCAGGGTGCCGTCGTGGCTGAGGTCGCCGACGCCGCCGTACTCCTCGTGCCGGTAGATCTCGACGGCCTCGGCGGCACCGGGGCGGCGCAGGTGCAGGGTGGTGCCGTGCTCGTCGGTGGAGCGGCCGACGACCACGGTGCCGTCGCGGCCGAGGGCCAGGCCGGCCGAGTAGGAGGGCTCCAGGCCGGGCACGGCCTCCTCGTCGGGGCCGCCGGCGAACGGCTGGCGGCGCCAGACGCCGAACTCGTCGCCGTCGTGGTCGTCGAACCACCACACCGCGTCGCCGTCGGGGGACAGCTCGGCGTCGGTGGTGCCGTTCGGGCGGTCGGTGACCTGCCGGTGGGTGCCGGTCGCGCGGTCCCAGGCGTAGACCTCGTAGGTGCCGGTCGCGTTGGACACGTACAGCGCCCGGTCGGGGGCGTCCTCGGCCCAGTCCGGCAGGGACACCCGGGCCGCGCGGAACCGCTGCTCCCACGCCGGGACGGCGCTCTTATCCTCGCTCATCCGACCATCCAACCCGATCGGGGGGAAGGAGTGGAACGGGCGGGTGGGTTTCGGGCCGTCCGGCCGGTGACGGCCGTCCGCCGGGGTCGCGCGGGGGTTCGGGTACCGGACGTCGGCGTCAGTTCCCTTGGCCCGGTTCCGTGCTGTGCTCGCGTCGTTCCTGCGCCGGTTCCGTGTTCCCGGATCCCCGGATCCCCGGATCCCCGGATCCCCGGATCCCCGGGGACACGTAACCGGCACCCGCCACGGCGGTTCAGGCGCCCGGGACGCGGTCCAGGAAGCCGAACACCGAGGCGATCCGCCCGTCCGGGCCGGCCGCCAGGACGTCGAAGCCGATCACGATCGGCTCGGCGCCGGCCGGGCCGAGGTTCCAGGTGAACCGGGCGATGTCGTGGTGCGCGTCCACCGGGCCGAGGGTGAACTCCAGCCCGGGGAATTGGGCCTGGGCGGCGCCGATCAGCGCGTCGATCGACTCCCGGCCGGTCACCGCGGCCAGCGGGTCGGTGTAGCGGCCGTCCTCGGCCCACACCTCGTCGATCAGCTTGCGGCGGGCGGCCGGGTCGGTCTCGTTCCAGACCGCGAGGTAGCGCTCGGCGAGCTGCTGCAGGGCGGCGGTGGTGATCTCGGTCATCGTCTTCTCCCTTGTCCCGGTGGGGGGTTGGCGGGTCGTTCCCGCTGCTCACAAAGGTAGGGACGGACGGGCGCGCGCGAATCCGTCACGTATGGGTAGGGGGGTACGTACGTTCGCCGGTCACCGTCCGCCGGGGGTGGGTAGGGTCGGAGCCATGCTGTACGGGAGGGAACGCGAGCAGGCCGTCGTGGACGGGCTGTTGGACGGGGCGCGGGACGGCCGCAGTGGGGTGCAGCTGCTGGCCGGGGAGGCCGGGATCGGCAAGACGGCCCTGCTGGACCACGCGGTCGCGGCGGCGGGGGACGGATTCCGGGTGATCCGCGCCGCCGGTGTCGAGCACGAGGCCGAACTGCCCTTCGCCGGGCTGAGTCTGCTGCTCGCGCCCGGCCTCGACCGGCTGCCCACGCTGCCCGGCCCGCAACGCCTCGCGCTGGAGGCGGTGTTCGGCCTCACCGCGGAGCCCGTTCCCACCGGCCGCCTGCTCACCGGGCTCGCCACGCTCGGGCTGCTCGCCGAACTCGCCTCCGACCGGCCGCTGTTGTGCGTCGTCGACGACGTCCAATGGCTCGACCGCGCCTCGTGGGACGCCCTCCTGCTCGCCGCCCGCCGCCTCCAGGCCGAAGGCGTCGTGCTCCTGCTCGCCGCCCGTACGGACGGTGCCGCCCCGGACGCCCAACTCGGCCTTCCCGAACTGACGTTGGAGCCCCTCGCCGAGGGCGACGCCACCAGGCTGCTCACCCACCGCGCCGGCCCGGACCTGCCCGCCCCCGTACGCCGGCGGCTGCTCGCCGAGGCGGCCGGCAACCCCCTCGCGCTCACCGAACTCCCCGTCAACGGAGCCGAGACGGCCACACCGGGCAGCCTCCCGCTCACCAGCCGGCTCCTCATCGCCTTCCACGGCCAGGTCACCGGCCTGCCCGCCGCCACCCAGACGCTGCTCCTCGCCGCGGCCGTCGAGGAGCACGGCGAACTCGACGTCGTCCTGCCCGCCGCCGAACTCCTCGGCGTCGGCGCCGAACACCTCGCCCCCGCCGAGGAGTCGGGCCTGGTGACGGTCGCCCCCGACCGCCGGATCGCGTTCCGCCACCCGCTCCTGCGCGCCGCCGTCCTCCAGCGCGCGCCGCACCTCCAGCGCCTGGCCGCCCACCGGGCCCTCGGCGCGGCCCTGCCCGACGGCGACCGCCGCACCTGGCACCTCGCCCTCGCCGCCACCGCCCCCGACGCCGAACTCGCCGACGCGCTCGAACGCACCGCCGTCCGCGCCGGATCCCGCGGCGCCCACGGCGGCGCCGCCGCGGCCTACGAACGCGCCGCCCGGCTCACCCCCGACCGCGACGCCGCCACCCGCCGCCTCGTCCTCGCCGCCGAAGCCGCCACCGAGGAAGGCAAGCTGGCGCACGCCGAGGCGCTCGCCGACCAGGCCGCCGCCCGTACCGACAGCGTCCTCGCGCACGCGCTGCTCGACCACGTCCGGGCCACCGCCCACTTCTGGCGCGGCTCCTACCCGACCGCCTACCGCCTGCTGCTCGACGCCGCCGGCACCGCCGTCGAACCGCCGCACGCCGCCCGCATGCTGTTCCAGGCCTTCCACGCCGCCTGGTACGCGGGCGAGGAGCCGGTGGCCGCCGTCCTCGACCGCCTCGCCGCCCTCCCGCTCGCCGACGACGAACCGCTCGCCCCGCTCGCCCGCCACCTGACGGCCGCCGTCCTCCCGGCCCTCGGCCGGCCCGCGGGGCCGCTGCCCACCGCCCGCGCCACCGCCGGCGCCGCCCGCGCGGCCGGCGCCGACACCCCGGCCGACCTCGTCCAGGTGTGCGGCGCCACCCTCGTCCTCGGCCGGGACGACGAGACCGCCGAACTCGCCGCCGAACTCGTCGCCGAGGCCCGCGCCAAGGGCACCCTCGGCGTGCTGCCCACCCTGGGGTTCTTCCTCGCCGAGGCCGAGCTCTTCCACGGCCGCCACCGCGACGCCGAGGTCACCGCGACCGAGGCCCTCGACCTCGCCCGCGACACCGGCCAGCACCAGTGGGTCAGCCAACTCACCGCCCTGCTCGCCCACCTGGCCGCCCTCGCCGGCGCCACCGACACCTGCACCGGCCTCGCCGCCGAAGCCCTCGCCACCACCGGACCGCAGAGCGCCGCCCCCGCCTCCGGCGAACCCTGGGCCCACTGGGCGCTCGCCCTCCACGACCTCGGCCACGGCCGGGCCGGCGACGCCGCCGACCGCCTGAACACCCTCACCACCGGCCGCTACCGGCACCACGTCAGCGCCACCCGGGCCGTCCCCGACCTCGTCGAGGCCGCCGTCCGCCTCGGCACCCCCGACCGCGCCGCCGAGCCCTACGAACGCTTCGCCCGCTGGAGCGCCGCCGCCGGCCGCCCGTGGACCGAGGCCCTCCGGCTACGCTGCCAGGCCCTCCTCGGCCCCGACGAGCTCGCAGAATCCGCCTACCGCGCCGCCCTCGACCTGCACGAGGGCACCCACCGCCCCTTCGAGCAGGCCCGCACCGCCCTCCTCTACGGCGAGTGGCTCCGCCGCGCCCGCCGCCGCACCGACGCCCGCCCGCACCTGCGCGCCGCCCTGGAAACCTTCGACCGCCTCGCCGCCCACCCCTGGGCCACCCGCGCCCGCACCGAACTCACCGCCACCGGCACCACCGCCCCCACCCCGGCAGCCCCCGACTCCCCGCTGGCGGCCCTCACCCCCCAAGAACTCCAGATAGCCCGCCTGGCAGCCCGCGGCCTCACCAACCGCGACATCGCCGCCCAACTCTTCCTGAGCCCCCGCACCGTCGGCCACCACCTCTACAAGGCCTACCCCAAACTGGGCATCACCTCCCGAACCGCCCTCACCACCCTGCTTTGACCCCCCTCACGAGGCCACCCCAAAGGCCCGAACCCTCCGGCATCAACACGGAGATTCCTGATCGGCCGTCACACGGCCCATGACGGCAGCGGACACAGAAACGCCAGAGGCCCTGCCGGATTTCTCCGGCAGGGCCTCTGCACTGGGTCGGGGTGGCGGGATTTGAACCCACGGCCTCTTCGTCCCGAATGACGTCCGGGACGGCGGCCGACCTGCGCAAGTGTGCGAACGTGCAGGTCAGAGCGTTGGTATCGGTTGGTCTTGCCTCGGCTCAAGTGGCCCCGATCTCAAGAACTTCTCCCAGGATTCTCCCCGGGAGTTCCGTGCCGCGTCGACTTGGGCCTCGTCTGGCCCGGCGGGCTTGGGGCTGGCCCGTCAACGGGTAGGGTCCCCTCCATGTGCAGGCTCGTCCTCATGGACCTCGACGACACGCTGATCAATCGCAGCAGCGCAGTCGCGGATTGGGCCGCCGACTTCTCCGAGGTCCGGCAGCTCTCGGGCGAGGCTGCGCAGATCCTCGCGGATGCGCTTCGGGAACGGGCGACGCTGGAGACGTTCGCGGCCCTCCGGGCGGAGCTTGGTCTGCCGGAGTCGGCGGCGGATCTGTGGGGCGCGTACGTGGCGGGCATTGCCTCACGGGTGGAGTGCCCGCCGGAGACGCTGGCGCGGCTCGACATGCTGAGGGCCGCGGGGTGGTCGGTGGGCGTGTTGACCAATGGTGCGACGGACATCCAGCGGGCCAAGCTCGTGGCAACGGGCATTCTCGACAGGGTGGACGCGGTGTGCATCTCTGAGGAAGCCGGCGCTCGGAAGCCCGATCCGAGAGCGTTCCGTACGGCTGCCGCCCGGTGTGGGCACGAGCTGTCCCGAGACGTGTGGATGGTCGGGGACAACCTCGAAACGGATATCGCCGGGGCCAGCGCGGCGGGGCTGAGGAGCATTTGGATCACGCCCGGGTTCGCCCCGGTCGTGTCGAACGTGGCACCGGACCATGTCGCCGAGACCCTCATCGAGGCGGCTGACTTCCTGCTCGCGCTCCCGGAGGGCTCTCGATGACCTACCGACCGACTGTTGGGATCCTTCACCCCGGAAGCATGGGCGCCGCCGTGGCCGCCTGCGCCCGACCGAACGCCGAGCACGTGCTGTGGTGCCCGGAGGGCCGAGGCCAGGCCACGGTCGAGCGGGCTGAGGAGGCAGGTCTGGAGCCTGTCAGCTCGCTCGGAGACCTGCTCGCGAAGGCCGACGTCGTTCTCAGCCTCTGCCCGCCGGCCGCCGCTGAGGACGTGGCCCAGGCTGTCGCCGACCACCGCTTCGCCGGCGTCTACGTCGAGGCCAATGCCATCAACCCGGAGCGGGCTCGGCGCATCGCCGAACTCGTGGGGACCACCGCGCGTGCAGTGATTGATGGCGCCATCATCGGCTCGCCGCCGGTCGGGAGCAAGCGGACCCGGCTGTACCTCTCCGGGGCGGAGAGCGCTGTCGCGCTGGTGGAAGGGCTCTTTTCCGGGAGCGCAGTGTCGACTCCGGTGCTGGGGACGGAGATCGGGCAGGCGTCGGCGCTGAAGTTGGCGTACAGCTCGTATCAGAAGGCATCCCGCGTGCTGGCAGCGGTTGCCTTCGGCGCGGCGCGCGCGCACGGCGTTGACGACGCACTGCTCGATGTCGCCGGCAAGCGGCAGGGCAGCTATCTGGTGGAGACTGGCTACATCGCCAAGACCGCCGCCCGAGCCTGGCGTTGGGGTCCTGAGATGGACGAGGCCGCCGACATGCTGTCCGCCGTCGGGTTGCCCGACGAAGTACTGCGTGCGGTGTCGCAGACCCTCGCCCGGTGGGACGACAGCAAGGGCCTCGCCGAGCTGACGCCCGACGAGGCCCTTGACCGTCTCACTCGGCCGTAGAGGCCGAGGCATCGCTACCGGCCGCCGCCGACGTGGTCTCGCGACAGCAGGTTGTTGATCAGCCGTGCCGCCTCGGCCGGCTCGACGCTGCCAGTGTCCACCGTGAGGTCCCACACCTGCCCAGGATGGGCATCGACATCGGCCTGCGTGGCATCCCACGCGGACAGCCGATCCGCGGTGTCGGCGTCGCCACGTCCGACTGATCGGGACGCCGTCGCCTCACGCGAGCACCAGAGCAGCACAACGGACCAGCCGGCCGGGTAGCCCTTGGTGAGCGCGTTGATGCCCTCAACCTGGCCCAGGTGCACGACCGGGATGCCCGCCGTGAACGCCTCATCCATCCCCGGACGGTCGATCACGTACGTGTTGCCGTACCGGTGGTTCTGATAGATGACGTCGCCGGCCGCCGCCAGTCCGGCCAGTTGCTCGGCAGTGCCCATGCGGTAGCCGGTCGACTTCCCGGAGCCGACCTTGAGCCGCGAGAAGGGCCGGTAGGCCGAGCTGATCTCTTGAAGTGCCCGAGTGACAGTGTCTTTCCCGGCAGCGGGCGGGCCGTACAGGATGAGGCCGCGCGCGGTCACAGCCCACCTCCGCTCAGCGCGTCGCGAGCCTGGTCGGCGGCGGCGATTGCCGCGCCGAGGCGGTTATCGACCACGAAGTGTGGGCCTTGGGGGCGGAGTTCCAGATCGATCGTTTCTAGGTACTCCTCCCATGCCTGCACCTTCCAGGCGTCCCGGGCCGCGCCTCGGAACTCGACGTACTCCCGCATCGAATCAGGGTCACACTCGACCCAGATGGCAGCCACGGTGGCGCGCTTCGCCTTGCAGCGGTTATAGAAACGCTGCATCCAGTCGGCTTGCGAGAACTCCGCCAGAAACGGCGCGTCAAGGATCACCGAAGTGCCGCAGTCGACGTTGTCCCACGCGGATTCCATGAGGCAGCGATATTCGAGCGGCCTGACCTTCTCGCGGTAGAGCTCGGAGCTTCGATCATTCGCCTCTCCGCCGAGTGCCATCAAAAGCTGATCGACCAGTGGGCGCGTCAAAGAATCCTTGTCGAGCACTGGCCATCCGGTGAGTCGGCCGAGGAATTTGGCGAATTCACTCTTCCCGGAACCGGCATATCCGCCGACCAGAAGAATCATTGGGCCAGCGTTCTCGTCGTCGTTCCGACGCTTCCACTCGTCGATGACGCGAGTGCGGAACGCCTCTGCATCCACGCTGTCCGAGCCCTCACGGATGCTGCCGAGGGCCTCGCGGATCGCCTGGCTCAGATCCGGGGTATTTCCTGCTGCTGCACGCTGATTGGGCACCGTGGTGACCTCTCCGGGGAGTGGTCGGCGAAAGCCCAGGTCCGCCTCGTTCATTCGATAGAGCAGGCAATAGGCGCGGCGGTAGTCGGGGCGCGGGTACGCGGAACCTTTCTCGTGCGCCCAGACGGTCTGAAAGTTGGCCGCAAGGCTGAACTTGTGCCGCTCGCCGATTTTCCGAAGCTCCTCGCCGACTTCCTCTAGGGTCAGTTCATGGGACTCCCTGACCTTCTTTAGAATTGCCGGATTCCATCCTGGGCGTTGCCGAGCCATATTCCCCTCCTAGGAAACTGCTCGTGCCGCGAGTGTAGCGGCTCGTTGAGTCACCCGAAAATCGCGATAGAAGTCGTGATAGTAGTCGTGTAAGGATCCGCCGCCGAATGCCGGTAAGGATCCGTGATACAGATCTCGTGCCGTCGGGTGTGAACTGATTCCTGTCCACACCAGGAGGCATCAGTGAAGCGTCACCCGCCCCGATGCGCAGACGGGCGACCGCGGCAAAGCCGCGATCCCCTGAACCCCCCGCCGGCCTGTCACCGGGCCTCAAGCTCCGCGACTCGGGCTTGCAGGTCCCGAAGCTCGCCGCGAACCTCTGCGAGCTCGCGCCGAAGCTGCCCTGCCTCGCTGCCCGCGACGGCAGCAGCCTTCGACTCCGCACCCTCAGTCAGGAAGGCCGCCTTGCCCTGGTGGCTCACGACGAGCCCCGTCTCGCGCAGGTGGCCGACAGCGGCACGCGCAACGGTTGGGCTCACGTCGTAGTAGGCCTGGAGCTTCGCCAACGACGGGATCTTCCCGTCGGCAGCGAACTCGCCCTTCGCGATCCGTGCGCAAAGGTCATCGGCCACCTGTCGATAGGCGGACTTCTCGCCGGTCCACTCGACCATCACCACTCCACATTCCTCTGCGTCTCTGCCTCATAGTGCCGCACCCTCCGGCCGGAACCAATGCTTCCGCATGTCGCCTGGCCGATGGGCTTGCCAACTCTGCTTCTCTGCCTCACAGTGTTCTGTGTGGCAGAGAGAACAAAGTTCTCGCAAGCCTCGCTATTCCTGCACGTCAACGGCCATTAGGGCCGGATCTGTCGCCCCAGCGAGACCGGGCGACGCGGAGGGGCCTTCTAAGGGCTGCTCTGAACTGCGCAAGGGCGCTCTGGAGAGCGGTGAAGCAACCGCTCGAAGGGTCGCCCGAGTTGAGGCGGAGGACGCTGCAATCTCCGCAAAGGCCAGGGGACAGGGGCTCCAGCCCCGACTGGCGAGGTGGCCCGGTGACCGCGAGCAACGGCCGGAGGGTGGGGGCGTGGCCCCCCTTGCAGTGCGTTTCCCTTGCCCGCTCGACCGAAGGAGGTGTCTCGATGAAACCGATTGACCGCAAGAGACATAGGTCGCCTCGCCGTGCCAGCGGCCGGTGAGGCTTCGACCAGCGCTCACGGTGCCCGGCGTGCCGCCGTTTCGGCGGCGGTACGTCGGGCTTCCGCGGACGCTCGTCGGTGTCCGATCCCTACACGGCTGCGGCCCCGGTGGTGGTGCACCGGGGCCGCTCAGGGCCGTCCGAGTGAAGGAACGCGACCCATGAAACTGATTGTCGCGGGGCAGGACGCGGTGACGCCGGACGAGTTCGCCGAACTCGCCTTCGGCTTCGGCATCGACGCTGAGCTGTTCACCGGCACGGAGAACGAGACGCCCGAGGACCGCCTGGCCCGGCTCGACGTCGCCCGGGAGATCCTGCGGGACCTGGACGGGCCGGCCGCCCGGTTCGCGTCCGGGCTGATGCGTACGGCCGAGCGCCGCCGGGTGCTCGCCTGGAGGGCCGCCGCATGAGCCTTCGCCGCACCCTGTACTTCACCGGTACCCGTGCCCCGCACCGCAGCACCCGCCCGCTCGTTGTCCGGCTCGCCGAGTACCGGCCGGCCCCGGACAGCGACCTGCGCGGCGCCGCCTGCGCCGGCGTCGACTCCGACCTCTTCTACCCGGAGCCGGACGAGGACGACGACGCCCCGGCGGACAAGTGGGCCGAGCGCCGCGCCAAGATGATCTGCGCTGGGTGCCCGGTGCGCACGATGTGCCTGGAACTGGCCCTGGAGAGGTTCGAGAAGCACGGCATCTTCGGCGGGCTGAACGCCCGCGAGCGCGCCAACCTGCACCAGCGACGACTCCGGGCCACGGCCCGCGAGCGGCGCGCCGCCGGGGGTGCTCACTGATGAACGCCCTGATGCTCACCGCGCTCACGACGCGCTCACCGCGTGCCGGGTGGTGGTCGCGGTGAAGGCGCCGATGAGCCCCGATCAGATCCGTTCGGCTGAGAAGGCGTTGGCCGTGGGGACGTGGACGATCACGCTGGGCGCGGTCCTGTACAGCGTGCTCACGGTGACGCCTCTGATGTCCGGGCACTCCCCGAAGGGCTGGGAGTGGACGGCGCCGGTCCTGCCGCTCGTCGTGGACGCGGCGGTAGTGATCGTGGTCCGCATGGACAGCACCCTCGCCCGCCTCGGCGGCGACGGCGGCCGGTGGCCGAGCGTGCTGCGCTGGATGACCGGCGCCATGACGGTGCTGCTCAACGTGGGTCAGTCCGCCCTGAACCACGACAAGGTCGGGGTGGCGGTCCACGCCGTGGCGCCGCTGCTGCTGATCGTCACGGCGGAAACCTCCCTCGCCTACCGGCGGGCGATCGCCGCCGCGCTGGCCGCCCGTGAAGCCCGTGAGCACGGTGAGCGGGCCGAGCGCGAGCGCCGCGCGGAGGAGCGCCGCCGGCAGGACCGCGAGGACCGGATGGCCGAGCAGGACCGGGCCGACAAGGCCGAGCGTGAGCGCCGTGAGCACGACGTGCGGATGGCCCGTGAGGAGCGTGAGCACGCCGAGCGCATGGGCCGCGAGGAGCGCGAGGAGAGGGCCCGCCGCGAGGCAGCCGACCGCGACGAACAGCGGCGCCGCGAGGACGCCGAGCGGCGTGATCGTGAGCGTCGTGAGCGCGCCGTGAGCGAGCGTGAGCGCCGTGAGCGTGAGCGTGAGCAGAAGGCCGAGCAGGACGTCGAGCAGCTTCGGCAGGAACTCCTCTCGGCCCCGGCCGTGGCCGAGCGCCTGCCCGAGGACCAGGCCCGGTTGAAGATCCTGACCGCCGTTGCGCTCCGGATCCCGCAGCGCCGGGCGGTCGAGCTGACCGGCTGGTCGGTCGGCTGGGTCGCCGCCCGCTACCAGGAACTCCGCTCCGTCCGCCCGGAGCACCCCGCCCTGCACGCCGTGCACACCACCGACGAAGAGACCACCCCGGCCGCTGAGGAGCAGGCATCGTGACCACCACCACCGAGACCCACACCACCGCCGGCACCCAGATCAACGCCGTCGGCGCCTTGATGTCCCTGTTCTCGGCCCACGCCGGCCTGCCCGCGGCCAGGATCACCAGCGAGCGCGTCGTCACCGCCGAGCGCGACCCGTCGGGCGCCCTGGTCTGTGCCTGGGGGCTGGCCCTCGGCTTCCACAGCGTCACCGCCCTCGCCGACTTCGAGCAGTGGCGCCACGCCCTCGGCATCGACCCGGCCGCCGTCGAGCACGAGACCACGGGCACCTTCGCCTGGCTCATCGTCACCACCACTCACGCCGGGACCCCGTTGACGCTGGTCGGCTACTACACGCTGGCCCAGGCCGCCGCGAGCGACGAGCGGTGAGCCGCCCCCGTCACTGGGACCCCGACGGGTCCCGCCACGGCGGCATGCCCACCTACCCGTGGCGGATGGCGCCGCGTGGCCTCTTCACCCGCCGTCAGCTCCGCGCCCGGGGCCTGCGCCCCGGCGGGCAAGACGTCGCCGCGCAGATCATGTGGTGCTCCCGCTTCGGCGGGACCCGTCCCGCCTACCTCTACCGGCTCGACCGGGCCAAGCCCGTGCAGCCGATGACCCCCGCGAAGGCCGCCGCCCTCGCCAAGGCCAACGCCGCCCGCCGCCTCTGCCCGCAGTGCGGGCACGACGCCGGCTACGTGCTCCCCGCGCACCTCGGCACCTGCCTGCCCTGCGCCGACAGCGCCACCCTCGCGGCCTGAACCCCATCCCCTGACCTGCTCGGCCGCCACCTGAGCAAGGAGACCCCTGTCATGAGCACTGACAGCATTCCGGCCCCGTCGCCGGAGTTCGACCAGACCCGCGTCGCGGACGTCTTCCCGCTCCACGGCTTCATGTGCGCCCAGACCACCAACGAGGACGGCACCGTCCGCTGGTGGCACCTGTTCACCCTCGCCGGGCGCTCGCTCGGCTCCACCAACCGGCCCGAGCTGATCGGCGCCCTGCTCCAGCAGACCCGCTGACACCCCCTGAGGAGAAGCCACCATGAGCACCGTCCGCACCTTCCGCGCCACCCACGCGAACAAGCTCGCCCTGCACCTGCCCACCGGCACCGTCCGCGTCAGCGTCGACCCCGCCGCCTCGGCCATCTCCGTCCTGCTCTCCACCGCCGACGACCGCGGCCCCGCCGCCGACGCCGTCAACACCGCGCGGATGTGGGAGGACCACACCCTCACCATCGACGTCCCGGAGACCGCGGGCAACATCACCGCCGTCGGCGGCCGGGGCACCACGGTGATCCAGTCCTTCGGGACCGTCACCGGCAGCGTCACCGGGGTGACGATCGTCAACGGCCGTGTCATCACCGGCGGCGCCGTCACCGTCGACCGCCACCCGGGGACCAGCCCGGTCACCGCGACCGTGATCCTCCCGCCCTCCGCGCTCGGCATGGCCTTCAAGACCATCTCCGCCGACCTCACCACCACCGGCCACATCGCCGTCCTGACCGTCTCCTCCACCTCCGGCGACGTGGACGTCGAATCCGTGAACGCGCTGTCCGTCACCACGGTCTCCGGCAACGTCACCGCCGGGCGCATCGGCACCGACGCCGAGATCCGGACCACCTCCGGCGACGTGCGCATCGACGTCCACGAGGGCCACGCCGCCGACGTCCGCACCGTCTCCGGCGACGTCCGACTCGCCGCCGGCACCCGCGCCACCGGCCGCCTGGGCGTCCGCACGGTCTCCGGCGACATCCGCCTGCACAACACCGCCGGCCTCGACGTCACCGCCCGCACCGTCTCCGGCCTCAAGCGCCAGTACTGACAGGAGAGCAGGCATGTCCGTCACCGAGATCAACATCGTCAGCTTCGGCTACCTCCACGGCGCCCCGCCGCCCGCGCACCTGACGCTGGACCTGCGGGAGCACTTCAACGACCCGGACCGCATCGAGTCCCTGCGCTACCTGACCGCCGAGGCCCTGCCGGTCCGCGCGGCCGTCCTCGCCACCCCCGGCATCCAGGAGCTCATCGCCGGCGCCGCCGCGGTCGCCGATGCGTACGACTCCGGGCCCCAGGCGGCGCCGCTCACGATCGCCGTCGGGTGCGCTGGCGGCCGGCACCGGGCCGCCACGGTGGCCCGCGTCCTCGTCAAGCGCCTCGGCAAGACCGGCGTGCCCGTCCACCTCACCCACCGCGACCTGGCCAAGCCGGTCGTCGAGCACGGAACGAGCCGAGTGTGAACGCCAGCCGAGCGGCCCGCTTCGCCGCCGCCTACGCCCTGCTGCGGGCGGCGGCGGACGTCGCGGACCACTGGATCCAGACCGATCACCAGGCCTCCACCAAGGGCGAGGACGCCGCGGCCGGTCGCCGGGCCTGCGCCGCGCACGTCGCTTCCTACATCGCCACGCAGGCCAGCGTTCTGCTCGGCGGCGCGCGGCTCCTCAGGGTGCGGCTGCGGCCCGGCCCGGTGGCCGCCGCGCTCGCCCTCTCCGCCGCCAGCCACTACGTCGCCGACCGGCGCGATCCCCTGCGCCGCCTCGCGGACGCTACCGGCAAGGGGCGGTTCGTGCGGCTCGCCGACCACGGCATGAACGGGGCCTACTGCCTGGACCAGGCCTGGCACCACGCCTTCGAGACCGCCGCCGCCCTCATCGCCTCCACCTGACCAGCAGTCATGGCCCGGAACCGCCGGTAGCTCGCCAGCATGGCGGCGGTTCCGGGCCTTCCGCCCTCCGCAGAGAACCGGAGCGCCCATCATGTCCGACCCCCCTGCCTCGACGCTGGTCGAGGTCGTTCCCGCCCCCGCGAATCAGCCACCCCCCGCCCCCGTGCCGGACGCCAAGTCCGCGCCCGCGCCGCCGCCCGGTGCGGTGCCCGGGGTGCCGCTGGCGGTGGCCGTCGCCAACGCCCTCGGCGGCCTCGGCGCCGGCGCGCTCTCGCTCGGCGGCCCCGCCCCGCTCGTCGCCGCGGGTGCCGCCGGCGGTGTCGCCGTCGTCGGCGGCCTCGTCCGCCGGGCCCGCAACCGCCGCACCACCACCCCGCGCCCGGCGCCCCGCCAGGCCGCCGCGACCCGATCGGCCGCCGTCGGCCTCGCCTCGGCCCCGCACCGCGGCCCCGCCTGGCACACGGGCGCCACCTATCCGCCCGCGCAGCACCGGCACCCCGCCGGCCACCGCACCACGGGCACCAACTCGACCACCACGACGCCGGGTTACCGCCCCGGAGCCGCCCTCTACGCTCCGCACACCGCAGACCCGAAGGGACCGAGCGCCATGGCGCGAACGGCCGGAACCATCCCCCGCACCACCCGCGGTGGCGGGTCAGCCGCCTCCCGGACGGCCGACACGGTCCCGGGTCAGAGCAGGGCCGGGAGCCCGGCCGGCCGCGGCGGGGGCGGGCTGCGGCACCGCTCCTCCGGGGCCGTACACACCCTGGCCAGGGCCGCTTCCCGCCTGCCGGGCGGCGACGCCTGGGCCGCAGGGGTGCGGGACGAGCGCCGAGCCGTTCGGGATCAGCACCGCGAACATCGACGAACCGCCGTACGACACGAACGGCAGCGGGATGCCCGCCAC